>JBDMZA010000564.1:0-2905 GCA_039770155.1 Clostridiales bacterium | reverse complement strand
CAATTTTAAATAATAATAATTAAATCTTACTTAATATATTTTTTACCTTTTCGTCCCAAATCAACATTTAAATGTGGTAAATAATTCTTAATAATTTCTTTATTATATAAATATTTATTTATTTTCATTCTCGACTTAGACACTCTTACCAAATCGAGTAAACTCTTTTTTAAAGCAAAAAGAGAATAGTCATTCTCTAAAGAACTATCTATTCCCTGACTTTGTGCATATCCATTGTTTACCAATGGACGTGTCTTATTGAATGGAGGCGAGGGGAGTCGAACCCCTGTCCGAAACCACATTAACAAAAGCTTCTCCGGGTGCAGCCTATGATTTGAAAATTCCCATCATCAATCACCCACAGGCAAGTTATTGAATCAAGTAGCCTTTAATCCTATTACAGCTCAAGGCTACCACTGTAACGGTTCTAGTGTTTAACCTTCCTACACAAAAGGCCTGTCCTAATGACGCCAGCTACCCAAGATGCAGGATCCTTGGACTGACGAGGTGCCTTATATTAGGCAGCCATTGCCATTGAAGTATTAGTAAAATCTACCTCAACAACGTTTGATTTATCGTTTTTAGCGTTTAATTAATTTTCCTCGTTTTTTTGAGAGGCCAACGAGAATCCTCTACCCGCTACTCATGCTTCAACAATCCCGTCGAAACCAATACGCCCCCTTGATTTATTTATACATTTCTTTCATCTTTCTATCAATTTCTCTTTTTGCATCCTTTTTGGCTATATCTTGTCTTTTATCATATAGTTTTTTACCTTTTGCAATGCCTATTTCAATTTTTACTTTTCCTCTTTTAAAATAAGCTTTTAGCGGAATCAATGTCATGCCTTTTTGTTGCATTTGCCCTAATAATTTACTTATTTCATATTTATGTAAAAGTAATTTTCTATCTCTTATAGGATCTTTATTAAATATATTCCCCATCTCATATGGGCTTATATGCATACCATTTAAAATAGCTTCATTATCAGAGGATATATTAACATAACTGTCTTTAAGGTTTAATTTGCCCATCCTGATTGATTTAACTTCAGTTCCAGACAATACAACACCAGCTTCAATTGTTTCTTCGATTGAATATTCATGCCTTGCTTTTTTATTTTTTGCTACTATTTTAATACCACTATCAGCCATATAAACACCTATTTGTAATAATTTTAAAAACTAATTACTTTTCTAAATCCAAGTTAAAACCTTACTTGAACTATTATAACATTATATACCTGTAAGTCAAGAAGTTAGTCAACTTAATTAAAAATAACAAAAAAATAAATATCCTTTGTTCATCATTAGCAAATAAAACCTGATTTTTTATAATTTTAAACAAAGAATAATGTAATATTATTTTTTTAATTTTCCTAAGTTCTAATTATACAGTGTTAAATTTTTGATTTAATTTTTCATATACAGAATAATCAATTTTTAAATTACCTCTACCAACTCCTAAATCTGTTCTCTCTCTATTACTACCATGAAAATCACTACCACCTGTACCTATTATATTATATTTAATTGCAAGTCTACTTAAAAATCCTGTGTATTGATTTGTATTATCTGCATAAAAAACTTCCATACCTATTAATCCATATTCCTTTAGTTCTATAATTATTTCTTCTAGTTTTAAATTATCTACATTTAAATGTACAGGATGTGCTAAAACAGGTAATCCACCAAATTTTTTTATAGTTGTTATTGCTTCTTTAGCAGATATTTTGCCTTTGGAGAAAAATGCAATCTTCCCATCTCCTAAATATTTTTCAAAAGCTTCATCTTTTGATTTAACATAACCCCTTTTCAACATTAAATTAGCAATATGAGGTCTAGCAAGTATTTCACCATTCATTTCTTGTTTTGCTTCTTCTAAAGATATTGGAAATCCTAACTGAGTTAATTTATCTAACATTTTTATATTTCTTTCTTCACGTGCTTCTCTTAAATTATTTAACATATTATCAACACTTTTATAGTTATCTCTTGTAAAATAAGCTAGCATATGCATTTCTCTTCCACCATTCACACTAATTTCTATGCCAGGCATAACTTCTATTCCTATTCTATCACCTTCTTCAATAGCTTCTTCTACTCCATTTATTGTATCATGATCAGTTAAAGCAATTAGTGACAGTCCTTTTTCCTTTGCATACTTTATTAATTCTCTTGGAGTATAACTTCCATCTGAAGTTGTTGAATGTGTATGTAAATCTATTAATTTTTTCATTTTTAACAACCTTTCACCAATATATTTCATTTTTACAGATATCAGGTGGAAAATTCCCTTTATAAATCATATTTAATAACTTATCTAATCTTTTTAATGATTTAGCAGCCATATCAATATCAATTACGCCTTCTTTCAACATATCTGCTACTTCATCTAAATCTAATACTACAACTCTACCATCGTTATATATCTTAACATCTGCTAATAAATCTGTAAAAATATACTTATCTTTATCTTCTATGTATTCAGTATCAATAATATCACAATATATATACAATAAATTTTTATACTCATCGTAAAATCTACTTATTTTATAACCTTCTTTTAAAAATATATATGAAACACCACCTTTAAAATCATGTCTTAATTTAAATGGTTTCCATCTAGTTATTATAAGTTCATCACTTCTATAAATTAGTTCGTCATTTTTCATATCCACAATTTCCATTGGAATAAATCTTTTTCTAAACATTTTTGGTCTAATCATATTTTTTATCTCCATTTTTTTAGGAATATTAGTTTCTCTATATATTTTACCAACATAATATAATAATTAAAAATTTATTATTATTATTTTGAGATTTCTTAGGGATATCAAAAAAATAAACTCTAATTCTCGAGTATGAATTTGCATGATTTAAGCGAACTTCAGACGAAAAGAATT
>JBDMZA010000563.1:0-2910 GCA_039770155.1 Clostridiales bacterium | reverse complement strand
ATATAATATTTTAAACCTTTTTGTTATAAATGCTACTATATTATATTCTATTGGATTAATATATATACAATATTTTTCAATTGTATCTGTTTAACCCTTTTTTATGATAATATATATAATATGGATTTCAAAAGCAAATTCCTATTTATTATAATGATATAATGTTTTTTTTGTCTGCACATATGTATGAATCAAAAAGGAAAAAGGTTTTGTCTGAGGAAAGTTATTCCAAATTATTTAGAAGAATGGATAAAAAATCATATGGATTAGGATATCATATTATAAATTTATGTAAGAAGAAAATTATTTTTAATTATGGAATAAATAAAGGTTGGAGAACATTTTTTTTTATAATACCTATAATTAATGAAGCAACAGCCATTTTTGCAAATAGCGATAACAGTGAAAATACAGTGAAAAAATATACATTGTCTTGGATTGAGGAAAGAATTGGCTCATTAACATCAAGACAAATTGAACTTTTAAATTTAAAAGAATGTAATTTTGTTAAAAGTAATATAAAAAATTTGATATATTTGTTTAAATAATAATGAATTATAAAAAAAGTTATCTATTTCTGAATGTAAGAAAGTCTTATTTTATGCGCCAAGTGGCGCATAAAAATGTGAACTTATTATTTAGTCCATATTTTTAAGTTTTAGTCTTTATGATTGGGGATGATTGGATGATAAAATGGATAAAAGACACATGGATTTTTTATATAATATCTATTTTTTATAAAATGAATAAATGGTTGTTGATTGTAACTGTTTTGTTGAATGTATTCCTAGCTCTAATTCCGATGATTCAAATGGTTGCACTTGCACATTTAATTGATTCTGTGATAAAGATGCAAAAAGATGGCTATGTGTTATCAATGGCTCTTATACCAATAATAGTTATTATGATTTTGTTAATAATTAAAAATTTTTCTAATCAAATTAATAATTTGATAAAGGTGTCTTTTATAAATTGCTTGAGGTTGAAATATACGGTTGTTTTATCTGAGAAAAAAGCAAAATTAGAGTACAAACATCTGGAAAATCCAAAATCTCTAGACCTTATTACACGTGTTATGGATTTACCAGAGGAAAAATTATATGATTGTTTATTTAATTTAGTAGGAACTATTTCATTATTTATTACCATTATTAGTTTAGCTTCAACAATTATATATTATATGTGGTATATTGGTTTATTGCTTATTATTGTCACAATACCATTAATGATATTAGCTGTTAAGGGAGGTCATGCAACATATGAAGCTAATAAAATTGCTACAAAATATAGAAGAAAATATCAATATTATGAAGAAGTATTAACAAGTAGAGAAACTAGTTTAGAGCGTACACTTTTTGCTTATGGAAAAAAATTGAATGAAATGTGGAAGGAAAATTATGAAATAGCTAGGAAAATTAACTTTAAAACAATGTCTAAGTGGATTATTAAGTCATCAGCATATGGTGTTATTAGTACATTAGTTTTGGCAATAATTATTGCATGCCTGATATATATATCAGCTAAGAAAATTATAACTATAGGTATTTTTATTGCCTTAGTTAATGCAATATATCAGTTAAATGGGAATATGACATATGAATTATCTTGGAAAATGGAGTCTTTGGTAAAAAGTAAAGAATATATTAATGAATTAAGAACATTTTTATTAAAAACAGAGTTGAAAGCTGCAATTAGCAGACCAACTATTCCAGCTGTGAATTTTGAATCTTTACAGTTTAAAAATGTGTGGTTTAAATACCCAGGAGTAGATACATATATACTTAAGGGAACATCATTTATGTTAGAAAAAGGTAAACATTATTCATTCGTTGGAGTTAATGGAGCAGGTAAATCTACTATTGTCAAATTAATAATAGGTTTATATAGTGATTATAAAGGTGAAATTTTATTAAATGGAAAACCAATAAGTGAATTTTCCCAAAGTGAACTAAAAAGTATATGTGCAACTGCATTTCAAGATTTTACACGTTATTTTATTAATGTTTATGATAATATTAGAATTGGAAATATTAATAAAATAAATGATGAAAGTGAAATTCAAAAAGGAATAAATATTTTAAATTTAAATGATTTAATAAATGATTTACCTCAAGGATTACAAAGTAATTTAGGAAAGTTATTTGAGAGTGGTGTAGATTTATCAGGTGGTCAATGGCAGAAATTAGCGCTTGCAAGGTTTTATGTAAATCCAGGAACTTTGAAAATTCTTGATGAACCAACTGCTGCTTTAGATCCTATAAGTGAGAGCAATATATATAAAGATTTTGAACTTCTTTCAAAAAATAAAACAGCCATTTTTATAAGTCATAGACTTGGAGCTACAAAGTTAGCAGATACAATTTTAGTTTTACATGATGGTGTAATAGTTGAAAAAGGAAATCACTCTGATTTAGTTGAAAAGAACGGAGTTTATGCTGAAATGTTTGAAAGCCAAAGGATGTGGTATTTGTGAAAGAAAAGTTAAAGTTACTAAGGTTTTATTTAAGAAGCTTTTTTGAAGTATTTAAGATAGCACCTTTTATGACAGTGATTTATTATCTTATTGCTATTTTAGAAGGTTTAGCATATGGATTTACTGCAATATTTCTTGAGAGATTTTTTTCATCTGTTTCGAATTTTTCAAATAAAACAGGAACACTTTCTGCAATTATAATTTCAACACTTCTTTTGTTATTGTTATTAGTATTTAGTAGAATAACAAATGCAGTTTTCAATATAAGTATGATTGGTCTGAGGGAAAAGATGAACGGTTACTTTACAGAAAAAGTTAATTTAAAGGTCCAAAAACTTGAACCAATTATGTTTGAAAATAGCAAAACTTTTGATGATATAAAAAAAGCATCTAAAGGTGCTCAAGCTACTTATAATTCTGTTGATGCTATTGTCTTT
>JBDMZA010000562.1:0-3488 GCA_039770155.1 Clostridiales bacterium | reverse complement strand
TCTATAAAAGCCCTCCTGAAATAATGAACTATTCAACTTTTTTTAATCTGTTAAAACATCGATACTTATCAGAAAAAAAGTTGTCTTATGAAATTTTGATTATGTCTTAACATTATAATATAAAAACTTGTTTATTGTCATAAAATAAATAAATATTATTTTATATATTCTAAAAGATGATAAAAATCATTAAAATACAGCATGATTAGATATTGTTAAATGGAAAATAAAGGTGGCTTAATAATAAAAAAAACCCCGTGCATTCCGGTTTAGAAGGGAGAATGCAGCGGGACATAGGGGAGTAACTAGTTAATAATTACTCTTCTACAGGATACAATAAATTAATTTAAAATATGACAATACAACAAAAATAGAAAATAAAAGACAAAAAAAACTTTAGAAAGCAACGAAATGAATACAAAAACACAAAAAAAATCTTCATAAAAGCTTATGAAGAAAAAAAAATATGAGAAATCTCAAAACAATTATATCATATAATAAGACAAATACCAATGTTATTCTCAAATATAAGAAATATAATCAATTGAAAATAATTTGTGAATTTGTAGTATAGCTATATTCTTTTGACAATAGATATGATATAAATTAAAATTATGTATGAAGTTATTATTTTTTGATAATCCTAAGTACAAAGAGTATAATTATATAATAATTAAAGAGAATCTTAAAAAACATCACATTTTTCTCATTTAAAAATTACATAGTAGGTGATTTTCAAATGAGTGTGTAATTTATTTTTTGTTATGTATAAGGAGAAGTGTCTGTGAATTCTAAACTAAAAGATGAAATGACTGATCATTTATTTAAATGTATATTATTATTAAAAAATGTTGAGGAGTGCTATGAGTTTTTTGAAGATATCTGTACAATATCTGAAATAAAATCTATGGCACAAAGAATGGAAGTTGCAAGGATGTTAAAAGAAGGAAAAACATATGTGGAAATTAGTGAAATTTTAGGTGCAAGTACAGCAACAATAAGTAGAGTTAATAGAGCTCTAAATTATGGTTCTAATGGATATAATACGATTTTGGATAGGCTTTTAAAGAAACCTAAAATATAATGTACAATAAATAAAATTAGTTAACATTTACCAAAAAAGGATAATTACTTATGTTAAAAAAAATAATTTTAAGTATATTTGTTTTGTCAGTAATAACAATTGACAGCTCAAATGTTATTACAATTGAGTTAAATAAATTGATTTACAGAGAATCTTTGGATGATGGGTCTGTAGTTTTTTCGATAAATGTTTTAAATAAAACTAAAATTGATGATGATATTTTTATATTTGCTGATCAAAATAACAACTATTTTCAAAATAATTATATAGAGGATAAGTTTATATTGTCGAATATCGACAGTGCGATTAAAATAAAATCCGAAGAAAAATATTTTTTTACTGATTTATCTCCTCCAATTTTCAAAAAAATATAAAAAAACATTAATAAGGACGGCCAAAAAATAAATCCAAATTATCGAGAATGAATTTGTATATTTCAAAGGAATTTCAGGCGAAAAGAATTGGGTAGTATTTTTTAGTCTGTCTACTATATAAAAAAATTTAAGGATTATTTTAAAATAACATTATTTTCTAATTTAATGCAAATTAAAAGAAATATATTTATTTTTTAGATATTCCTAAGATATTATAAATGGAGGAAATAACATGAAAAAATTAATTGAAAAAATTATAGGTTCTTATAGTAGTAGAGAATTAAAGAAAATAGAACCTATTGTTGAACAAATAGAAGAATTAGAATCTGATACAGAAAAGTTGTCTGATACAGAACTAAAAAATAAAACTGAAGAATTTAAAAAAAGACTCAAAGATGGAGAAACTTTAGATGATATTTTACCTGAAGCATATTCAGTTGTGAGGGAAGCAGCAAAGAGAGTACTTGGAGAAAGACATTTTAGAGTTCAATTAATTGGTGGAATTGTTTTGCATCAGGGTAGAATTTCTGAAATGAAAACAGGAGAAGGTAAAACATTAGTTTCTACATTACCAGTATATTTAAATTCTTTGGAAGGAAAAGGTGTACATATTGTAACTGTAAATGATTATTTGGCAAAACGTGATAGTGAGTGGATGGGAAAAATATATAAATTTTTAGGAGTCACTGTTGGCTTGGTTGTTCATGATATGGAGCATGATGAAAAAAAAGCTGCATATAACTGTGATATTACTTATGCTACAAATAATGAACTTGGATTTGATTATTTAAGAGATAATATGGTTACTTACAAAGAAGATATGGTTCAAAGAGACTTGCATTATGCAATTGTTGATGAAGTAGATAGTATTTTAGTGGATGAAGCCAGAACACCTCTTATTATTTCGGGTGCTGGTGATAAATCAACTGAATTGTATAAAATTACAGATAGTTTTGTTAAAACTCTAAAAGTAAAATATTATGTTAAAACTGATGATAAAGAGCATAATGATGAAATTGATGAAGACTACATTGTAGATGAAAAAGCTCATACTGCAGTATTAACAAAAAAAGGAATGGAAAAGGCAGAAAGATATTTTAATATTGAAAACTTATCAGATTCTGAAAATATAACAATTTCTCATCATGTTAATCAGGCTCTTAAGGCATATAGCTTAATGAAAAACGAAAAAGAGTATGTTGTAAAAGATGGAGAAATATTAATTGTTGATGAGTTTACAGGAAGACTCATGTATGGAAGAAGATATTCGGACGGTTTACATCAGGCAATAGAAGCTAAAGAAAATGTTAAGGTTGAAAGAGAAAGTAAAACATTAGCTACAATTACATTCCAAAATTTATTTAGAATGTATAATAAATTAGCAGGAATGACAGGGACTGCACTTACTGAAGAACAGGAATTTCAATCTATATATAGTCTTGATGTAATAGTTATTCCAACAAATAAGGAAATGAAAAGAAAGGATTTGACCGATGTAGTTTACAAAAATGAAAGGGGTAAATTTGTATCAGTTGTTGATGATATAATTGAAAAAAATAAATCAGGAAGACCTGTACTAGTAGGAACTGTAACTATTGACAAATCTGAATTATTGAGTTCAATTTTAAAAAGAAGGGGTGTAAAACATCAAGTATTAAATGCTAAATATCATGAAAAAGAAGCTGAAATTATAGCTCAAGCAGGAAAATTTGGAGCTGTTACAATTTCAACAAATATGGCAGGAAGAGGAACAGATATAAAATTAGGTGGTAATCCTGAATTTATGGCAAAACAGGAAATGAAAAAACTTGGTTATCATGATGATATAATTTATCAACTAACAAGTTTTGAAGAATCATCAGATAAGATGATTGTAGATGCAAGAGCACAATATAAAGCATTTTTTAATAAATTTAAAAGTATTACAGATGAAGAAAAAGAAAAAGTTAAAAGTTATGGTGGTCTTCATATAATAGGAACAGAAAGACATGAATCCAGGAGAATAGATAATCAATTAAGGGGGCGTTCTG
>JBDMZA010000561.1:0-3266 GCA_039770155.1 Clostridiales bacterium | reverse complement strand
ATATAAAAAATAAAGAACTTTATGATTATTACTTTGATTATTATATAAAAGAGATTCCAATTAAAATTTTTACTTTAGGAGATTTTCATAATTTAGAAAATACTGTTTTATTTGATAAATTAAAAAATTTAGAAAGAAAAATTGATACTAATACAAAATTTAAATCAGAGATGTTAAAGAAAATAAATAAAGAAATTATATATGAAAATGAATTTAAGGATATTTCTCAAAGTATTTTAACTTTGGGATTCTATACAAATATTGAATCTTCAAAAGAAGAAGTGTTTCCACTTATTTTATATAATACTATTTTAGGTGGAGGCATTAATTCAAAATTATTTGTATCTGTCAGAGAAAAGATGGGATTAACTTATAATATTTTTTCTTTCTTGGACATATATAAAGGAATATTAGTTATTAATTGTGGTATTGAATACTTTAATAAAGATAGAGTAATAGATGAAATTATTTTGCAAATGAAAAATATAGAGAATGGAATAATAAGCAAAAATGAAATTGAAATTGCTAAAAATTTGTTGAAAACTGATTGTTTATATCAAAAAGATTCACAAACTGATATAATGTCATTCTTCTTTAACCAATTTTTCTCAGGTACGGATTATACTATTAAAAATTATATTGAAAAAATAAATGCTGTACAAGTTGAAGATTTAATAAAAATTGCAAATAAGATAGTATTAAATACAATACATTACTTAGGGATAGCAAAAAAATAAGTCCACATTCTCGAAAATGAAGTAGAAGAACTTAAATTGTTTTTTTAGATTATCTTCAGGAAATATAAAAGGTGATGAAATGGGTTTAGAATACAAAAAATATAATAAGTTTGAAGAAATTGTATATACATATAAGCATAAAAGTGGATTTATAGTAGATTATATTCCAAGAAAGGGTTATGAACAGAAATCTGCATCTTTAGATGTGTATTTTGGAGCAATTGATGAAAAATTCAAAATAATTGAAAATATAAAAACAAACAATAAAATTTATTCTTTGCCATTAGGTGCAGCTCATTTTTTAGAGCATAAAATTTTTGAACAGAGAAATAAAAATGTAACTGAACTCTTTAGTTTAAATGGATCAGAAATTAATGCTTTTACAAGTCATGAAAAAACAGGATATTATTTTTATTGTATTAATAAATTTTATGAAAATCTGAGAGAATTATTAAAATTTATTTTCAACCCTTACTTTACTAATAAAGCAATACAAAATGAAAAGTTAATTATAGAACAGGAAATGAAAATGAACTATAATGATCCTCATTGGATAGTTGATCATAATATGTATAATGCACTTTATCATACAAATTCTGTAAAATACGATATTGCTGGAACTGTAGATAGTATAAAAAGTATTGATAAAGAGCTGTTATATTTTATACATAAGATATTTTATAATCCTCAAAATTTACGACTACTAGTTATAGGAGACTTAGAGATTGATAAAATAATAGATATTATTGAATGTAATGTTCCAACAAATGAAACTAAGGATATTGAAAGGATTTTTTTAGAAGAGCCTAAAAATATACGAAAAAGTTTTGTAATTGAAAAATCTGATATATTAAAACCAATTTTTAGTATGTCTATAAAAGAAAATAATTTACAAACACAAGGAGTCGAAGGTGCATTAAATGAAATTGCAATTAATTTAATATTAGAAATTGCTTTTGGAGAAAGTTCTAATTTTTACCAGGAATTATATAATGATAATATAATTAATGATTCTTTTGATTTTGGATATGAATATGGAATTAATTATGCATTTTCTAATTTTTGTGGAGAATCTGAGAACCCAAAGCTATTAAGAGAATTATATATAAATGAAATTATAAAAATAAATAAAAATGGTCTTAATTATAATGATTTTAAAAGAATTAGTAATGCAAAACATGGAAGAAACCTACAATCATTTGATTCAATTGGACTACTCACAGAATCTTTTTTACCTGAAAATCACAATAATCTTTCACTTTTTGATTATTGTGATTTAAATGATAAAATAACATTTGAATATGTAAATAGTGCGTTTAAAAAGCATTTTAAAATTAATAATTTAGTCTTGTCTATATTAGAGAGTTGAATAAATTATATAGGGATATCTTTCTTAGCTTCCTTTAATAATCTGTACTTCAAGAAAAAAGCTATTTATAAAATTTTACTTAATTTTTAATTCATAATCACCATTAACTGTTATAGTTTCTTTTGTTGTTATCTTTATATAGTAAATGTCTTTTTCCAATACAATACTCTGAACTTTATTAGAATTACTATTAGCATCATAATTAAATTCATGTAGTATTTGTCCTGATTTATTTTCTAACTTTAAATTAAGTTTCCCAACTAAAAGACCTGTACTGGCCTGCTTTAAATCAATAGTTATTTTTTTAGATTCTTTTAATTCTAAACTAAAACAATCAATATCAGAATTATTTGATAGATTACCTATAGTTGGAGAATCTATAACAATTTTAGATGACTTATCAATTGAATTATTAAATTCTGTTTCAAAAGTGTCATTTTCTTCTTTTGCTATAATCCTAAAGAAATAATCTATATCAATAGATTTTTTTATTTTATAGTCATCAATAGATAAAAAATAATCACCTTTTGGTAATCTAAGAGTTGAAAAAACTATAGATTGATTAGATGATTTTTTTTCTAGGTTTGTTAAAGAAAGATAATTTGAAATTTCTTTTTTATTTGAATCCAATACTTTAATTTCAAAACCACCATCTTTTGAATTATCATGTTCAAATTCTATTGAAACTTTTGATTTGTTGGTAATTGTGAATTTATAGTAATCAATATCTTTCTCATCAGAAAGATTACCTTCATATTTATGTTTTAATTTTATTGTGTTAGAATTATTTACATCATTGTTAGATTCTTTTTCTTTTATAGAATCTAAAGAATTACTATCTGTAATATTTTCACTATTTATATCACCAGGTAAAATATCCTTAGAATTTTTACCTGTAACTTTTTCATACAAATTTGAAATGATATTATCAGCATTTTTTGCAATGAAATTATCTTTATTTGTCAACATATAAAAAAATATAAATATTAATATTATAAAGATAATTATAATAAATAATTTATATTTTTTAGTAAATTTGTTGAATAATTTAAACCCTGTTACAATTTTATCTTTTATTATACCCATTTTGTCTTTTACTACACCCATATGTATT
The DNA here is from genome assembly GCA_039770155.1 of Clostridiales bacterium. Lineage (GTDB taxonomy): Bacteria > Bacillota > Clostridia > Acetivibrionales > JBDMZA01 > JBDMZA01. The sequence continues at coordinate 46 of JBDMZA010000561.1, read as the reverse complement.
TCACTCCCCCAATTAAGTATTAATACAATTATAACAAGAATATAGT
>JBDMZA010000560.1:0-7296 GCA_039770155.1 Clostridiales bacterium | reverse complement strand
TTTTTCTAAGTCTTTAGTCTTAAACATTAGTTCAAATTCATGTTCGTTAGGAGTCAAATAACTCACCTTATTAATTAATTCCATTGACAAATCAGTAGCTGGTGCAGGATTAAGTATGGTTTTAATATCATTTTTATAACAAATATCCACAACATACTCAATAATATCCATCAGAATCTCTAATTGTAGAATAACCATATCCGCTTGAAGCAACAACTTCATATATTGATGGATATGCTCTTTTGTAATACAAAAATTTGCACCTGGAACTACAATTATGGAATTATCACCCTCACTAAGAACAATATTAGCAATGCCTGTTTCTACTCCGTTTAGCTTAGTAACACCTGCTATTTTAATATTATTTTTCAAAAGATTCTCAAGAGCAAACTCACCATTTACATCATTACCAACACATCCAATAAAGCTAACATCAGAAGCTAACCGACTAGCTGCAATTGCTTGATTAGCTCCCTTTCCACCGTTTACAATTTGAAATTTTGTACCCATAAGTGTTTCACCACTTTTAGGCCTCCTATCAACCTGTGTTACTAAATCAACATTTATACTACCAATCACAACAATCTTTTTCATAAATAATCCTTTCTAAAATACTATTATATTTATTATTTTAGATTACTTTTTATAAAAATAATACCAAATTCACAAAGAGAAAAAATTATATGCCTTTAGATAAGGGATAGCCAAAAAACAAACTCTAATTCTCGAGAATGTAAAATTGTTTAAATAATGATTAAAATTTAAGTTGTTTAAATTTGGAAATTGGTTTGAATACAAGTTGGATAATAAAATCGGATAGTTCTTGAGGTGATTCCCGTTTTTCCTTGTTTAACCACTTTTTCACAATACTAAAACCACCTTTGATAATGAACTCAATTATATATTCAACCTCATCTTTAGTCAAATTGCCATTTGCTAGATGTTTATTTAAATTACTACGAATTGCTGGAATTTTAAATAGTTTCTCCGGAAATTCTTCATCTATATTTGTATTTAGTAATATTCTACAAATTTCTAAATTATCTTGAAAATATATAAGTATGTTCACAAGACGTTTCCTTAATAGAGAATTGCCTTTATCATCTGTTAATTCTAATTTTTTCCCTATTTGTTCAAAAATATCATTTTCAATATCTTTTAACAAATCAAATTGACTTCCATAATATTTATAAAATGTAGTCCTATTAATTTCAGCTGTTTCACATATTTCACGTATAGATAACTTCAGAATATCTTTATTTTTTAACAATTCTATTAATGATTCCTTTAGCAATCGTTTTGATAGACGTGTTCGTTGATTTTCCATAATACTCCATCCTTTCAAACTACAAATAGCATGCAAAAGATGTAAACTCAACAAATATTACAAATATGTTATTTTTACATCTGTTTCAAAAACAACAGTTGGTTGTAAAATTCTTATTAGTTAAATATACTTTTATTTATTAGATATGTCAAATAAATATTTAGGAGAACCTAAAAAATAATACCAAATTCTTTTCGTCTGAAGTTCACTTAAATCATGTGAATTCATACTCGAGAATTAGAGTTTATTTTTTGGATATCCCTTAGGAAGGTTTTGATCTATATATGAAGAAAATAACAAATTTTTTAGTTGAAAAAAGAATTCTAGTTTTAATTGTATTTATAATTTTTACTATAGTAAGTTTTTTACTAATTGATCAAGTTAATCAAAATAATGATATGACCAAATACTTACCAGATAATTCGTCTATGAAAAAAGGTTTGGATATCATGAATGATGAATTTTCTGATACTAGTAATGCTTCAAGTTCTTTTAAAATAATGTTTACTGATTTAAGTAAACAAGAAAAAACAAAAATTCAACACGAACTTACCCAAATTAAAGATGTTACAGTTGTAGATTATGATATTAACAGTGAAGAATTTAATAAAGATAATCATACACTTTATGAGGTGCATGTTAATTATGAAAAAGATTCAGAAAAAGCAACAACAGTATACAACAAAGTAATTGACAATTATAAAAATAACTATGAAATAAATACTGGCGGAGATATAGATGAATTAAATACAGAAGGACTTCCTCTCTGGATTTCTGGGTTAGCAGTTTTAATTTTAATGATAGTTTTATTTATTATGTGTAGTTCATGGTTTGAGCCAATATTATTTCTTATCACAATTATGATGTCTATAATCATCAATATGGGTACTAATGCTTTTCTTAACAGTGTTTCTACAATGACATATTCAATTGCAGCAATTTTACAATTAGTTCTTTCTATGGATTATTCTATTATACTTATTAACAGGTACAGACAAGAATTAGAAAAAACAAACAATAAGAACACTGCTATGAAAAATGCTTTGCGCAAAGCATTTTCAGCGATTTCAAGTAGTTCATTAACAACTATTGTTGGATTATTAGCATTAGTTTTTATGAGTTATAAAATTGGTATAGATATGGGTATTGTACTTGCAAAAGGCGTATTTATAAGTCTTATATGTATTTTTACTATTTTACCAGCTTTAATTCTCATATTTGATAAAATAATTGATAAAACTAAAAAAAAGCCCTTGCATTTAAAAATGAATTATTTCGGTAAATATAGCTCTAAATGGAGATATGCCATTATAATTTTGTTTCTTTTATTATTTATAAGTTCATTTTTTCTAAAAAATAATACAGATATCTCTTATGTTAGAGAAAATAACAAATTAGTAGATGAAGTTTTTCCGAAAGAAAATACAATTGTTTTACTATATGATAATGATGACGAAAACAATATCTATCAAATATTGGATGAAGTAGAAGATAATAAACACATAAAAAGTATTAATAGTTATAGTACAACTCTTGGTAAAAAAATGACATACAGCGAATTTGCAACTTCTATGGAATTGGACGAAACAGTAGTACAATTATTGTATTATAATAATCTTGTTGACAAGGAAGATTTAATCTCTAAAACAATTCCTTTTGGTAAGTTACTGGTTTTTATACAAACAGATGTTGCAACAAATGAACAATTTTCAAAATATTTATCAAATGATATGTTACAACAAATGGAAACTATGAAAAGTTCATCTGCAAATTCTTCTGATATAATAAATCAAGAATTGACGATACAGGAGTTTTCACAAATAACAGGAACTGATATATCAGTAACTACAATGTTATATGAATATTATTTTGCAACTCATGGTGAAGAACCAATCCAGGGTATAGAACTTTATGATTTTATAAATTATCTTGTTAATGATGTTTCAAAGGATGAAACTTTTTCTTTATTCATTGATGAAGATAGTTTTGATAAATTAACTGATGTAAAATCTTCCATGGATAAAGGAATAATAAATCTTGTTGGAAAAAATCATTCAAGATTTATTATTACTACTGATTTAGATGAATCATCAGATTTAACAACATCCTTCATAAAATCTTTAGAAAAAAATTGTACTAGTATATTAAAAAATAATTTTTATATGATAGGTGATTCTCCAATGGCATATGAAATGTCGCAAATATTTAAAAGTGAATTAAATCGTATTACAATAATTACTGCTATTGCAATTTTCACAGTTATAGCTATAACATTTCAATCTATAATAATTCCTTTTATATTGGTTCTAATAATTCAATGTAGTATTTATACTATGATGAGTATAATAGGATTTCAAGGTTATAGTATTTATTTCATGGCATTACTTATAGTTCAATGTATACTTATGGGAGCAACTATTGATTATGGAATTTTATTTACAACCTATTACATGGAAAATCGTAAAGATAAAAATATACTAGAATCACTAATTTCATCTTATCGCGGCTCAATACATACTATTTTAACTTCTGCTTCAATTATGATTTTAATTACTGGAATTTTAGGATATACTTCTGTAGATCCTAATGTTGGACAAATCTGTGAAAGTATTTCAAAAGGTTCTCTCTGTGCTACACTTCTAATTATTTTTATTCTGCCTGGAACCTTAACAGTATTTGATAAATTAATATTTAAAGGTAAAGCTAAGACTTCTTAGTTTTCCAAGATGATAATTTTTTCATTTACTCTAATAATTAAAAACCCATGATGGATTGAAATTATTCATCGTAATAATGGAGAAACTTCTAATGTTGAAGTTTCTCCATTTCACATAATCATTAATTACATTACATTATAAAGTTCAAATTCTTCTAATAATTCATTGTTGCTCCAGCTCCAGCTCTTACTTTATCAGCAAGTCCATTTGTACCTTCTGCAGAATAATTATATGGCGGAGAAAATGCATTACCACCTTTGCCACTTTTTCCTCCACATGAACCTATAAATAAATCATCAACACTCTGCAATATAGCATCTGAAGTAGAGTTATTAAGATCAAAACATGTTTTCTGATCAATAAATACATTTTTCTCGGATAGAACATTTGCATGAACACCACATCGAATTACATAATTTGTATCTCCTGATTCAAAAAGATTATTGAAAACATGCACTTTTCCAAAACGAACACGAGGCATACGTTCAATTACTTTATCAGAATACCAATTGTGATGATATGTAACATTAAGTTTTCCACTATCTTCACTTGAATTATCATCAGAGTGACCAACTAATCCTCCAAATCTGTGACTTCCAGATCTTGTAAACCAATATTTACACCAAGAAACAGTAATGAAATCACTACCATGCACAATACTAAGGGTTTCATCATTTGAATCACGCATATCAAGATGGTCAAACCATAAATGATGAGATTTATTAGAAACTGATACAGTATCTTCTCCTCCAGATAGTATTAGATTTCTCATTATAACATTCGAAGAACCACTAAATGAAGCAGTACCTATCTCAGCTCCTTTTAAACCAATAATGGTTTTATTAGAACCAATACTATATGAACCACCGATTTTCCCAGATACATATATAACTTGTGAAGTTGTTCCTTTTACAAGTTCTTTCAACTCACTAGAAGTTTTAACTGTTACAGGATTCTTATTTCCACCACCTGTTGTTCCTCCTGAAGCTGCTGCCCATCCAATAGGTTTATCGTTACTGTCAGGGGCTTGCGTCGTTGTAGGTTCTGTTGTTACTGATTGTGTTGTTGTAGGTTTTGTAGTATTAGATTGAGTTGTAGTTACGGCTGTGGGTTTTGATGTAACTACAGATGTTTCTTGAACTTCTCCATTTACAGAAATATCTGATGGAACTGAATTTGTTCCACTGTATGTTATTTGAAATCCAAAACTTGTCGAACCTTTTGCTGGTATTATTGAATTCCAACCAGAACCAGAAACCTTAACAGAATTACCATTTTGAGTGTAAGTTCCATTCCACATAGAACTTATTTTCTGATCTCCTGGGAAAGTCCATGTTACAATCCATCCATCAATAGGCGATGAATCTGAATTTGTTATTTTTACATTAATTACTGCACCACTTCCCCAGTCATTACTAATATCATATGTTGCTTTTCCAGCACCATAAACATTAGAAGAGACCAATACAATTGTTGCAAATATAACAGATATTGTAATGCAAGCAATAATTGTAGAAATTAATACTTTCTTCTTAAATACTTTACTCACTAATCATACCTCCAAATTATTATATATTTATTTCATGCTGTAACATTGAAAACAAATAGATTTTTATTATCAATTAGGCAGAATCAAAAAATAAACTAGTAAACTTTTTTTTAAATCCATTAAAACATCGGCATTTTCAGAAAAAGTTATTCTATGAAATTTTTGATTATACCCTATCCAAGACAACAAATTTAATTACAGTTTGTATACATAAGCTAATGGATATCCAAAAAACAAATTTATATTTTTTATTCAAAATACATCTACTTTCTTAATATTATAATTTATTTTACTTAATTTAACATTAAATGTGCTTAAATATTATCACTCATTAAATTAGTTGTCAATTATTTCCTAGTATTTAGAAAAATTTTAAATTTTCTAAGGAGAACCTAAAAAATAATACCAAATTCTTTTCGTCTGAATTTCGCTTAAATCATGCGAATTCATACTCGAGAATTAGAGTTTATTTTTTGGATATCCCTAAGTTACTATTTAGGGAGAATAAAAAAGAACTATTCAAAATAATTTTTCAAAGATTTTGTTCCAATATTTGAAAATACTATCCCAAATAGAATTAATATTATGAGGTTTATTAAAACTTTATCAAAAGATTCACCATCTACTAATTTTTCATAGGAAATTATAACCCATTTCTGTGGAAAAAAGTTCGAAGTCCTTTCAAGGTTTTTACCCATAAGAGAATAAGAAAAGCATGAGCCACCCATTATTGAAGAAAATATTGATATAATAACATTTGAAATTATATAAAGATCCTTGTTTTTTACTAATGCAATTAATCCAATATTTATACCAATAGAACTTATGTAAAAAACATATAAAATGATGAACATATTAATATTACTTACTTTCCAATCTATATTTAATACAATAGTACTAAAAAACAAAAATACACCAATATGTATTATACCCAAAATACTTGTGGTTAGTATATTACCAAATATATATTCATATTTATGTATAGGTGAATCTAAAATTCTAAAAATTATATTTTTTCGTCTATCTTCAATTATTAAGTATATATTCGAACCAACAAACATAAGTATAGACATCATCATAAAACCTATTGAAATTTTTTGTATACTAATATTATTATATGCACTTCTACAAAAAGCTATATCTGTTTTAGGAATATTTAATTTTTTTGAATATACATACTCTTCAACCAAAAACCTTAAATAAATTGGTAATGATCCATTTTCTAAACTTAAAATTTTTATATTTGGTTTAATATTATTTTCCATTTTGAATTCAAAATCTTTTGGAAGAATAATTCCCAGATCATATATACCATTTTTAATACTAGATTCTATATCCTTCTCATCACAATAATAAAGAGAAAATTTATTATTATTAGTAATAACCCTTACAAACCTATGATTTTCTGAAAATCTATAATTAATTGCAACATCTACAAAATCAGAATTACTAATTAACAACATTGCCCAAGTAACTCCAAATAATGGTATTACAGCTACAAATATTATAACAAGAGGTTCTGTTATCAATCTCTTAATATTATTTAAAAATATATTGAAACATATCAACATATTTTTCTCCTTATGCAAAAAATATTAATTATAAATAATATAAAATTCATTACATAAATTTTATATAATGGATTGTCAGTTTCATAATTTTTAAAGCTAATAGTATTTAAATACAATTCCAATGACCATTTA
>JBDMZA010000559.1:0-7801 GCA_039770155.1 Clostridiales bacterium | reverse complement strand
GATTTTGGTATATCGAAGAAAATTGAGGGAACTATTTCTTCATCGGCACTAAAAGGTACATATATGTATATTGCACCTGAAATTATAAATGGTCATAAACATGATCTTACAGTAGATATTTATTCTTTAGGCATAGTTTTATATAGATTGTTAAATCAAAACAGGATTCCATTTATGCCTAAATATCCAAAGGAGATAACTCAATCTGATATAAGGGAAGCTGTTCAAAAAAGATTTTCAGAGAAGTATATTGAAGGACCTCAATATGCTGATGATATGCTGAGCCAAATAATACTTAAAGCATGTAGTTTCAATCCAAAATATAGATATAGAAGTGCTATGGATTTTAAAAAATCACTTTCAAATTATCTTCAAAATCTTAAATTTAATCAAAGAAGTAAAATAGTTTTAAATTTAAGAGACAATAAAAAGTAATTTAGTCAACTTTTTTTAAAATTCATTAAAACATCGGCATTTTTATATAAAAGTTGTCTTATGAAATTTTTGATTATGCCTAAATCGTGCGAATTCATACTCGATAATTAGAGTCTATTTTTTGGATATCTCCTATTAATAAAAAATCTTATTTGAATCTATTTGCTTTGATATGATATAATTTAACAAAGTAATAGTGCAATAGTAATTAAAGTGAAAAATTAAAAAATAAAGTTACTAGATGAAGAAAACGGGAGAAACATATGTGCCGAAGAAGTAAATTTTAGTTCTGTCAAAACTAGATATGAATCTTTCAGGCAAAAGGACCGTTTTTGGATAGAACTCTGGAAAGATAATTAAATTTACACCGAAGGAGCAATATGCAAAGGGATAACTAAAAAATTAGCACAAGAAACAATATTTTAGTTATTATAAATTGTGTAGAATCTCTCAGGTAAAAGATACAGAGTAGGATGACAAGTTATTTGTTATCCTCTTTTTGTTATAAAAAATATTTTATTAATAATTATTAGGGAGATGATTTTTTGAAAAAAACTGTTTTATTTAATAAACATAAACAGTTAGGTGGAAAAATAATTGATTTTGGAGATTGGTTATTACCTGTTCAATATAGTGAAGGAATATTATTTGAACATAAAAAGGTAAGGGAAGCAGTAGGTTTATTTGATGTATCTCATATGGGAGAAATTATTGTAAAGGGTTTAGAGGCTAAGGAGTTTATTCAATTTTTAATTACAAATGATATAAATAAAATAAAACAAAAAGAAATAATATATTCACCATTATGCTATGAAAGTGCTGGAGTAGTTGATGATGTATTAATATATAAGTTTAGTGAAGAAGAGTTCTTATTAATTGTAAATGCAGCTAATATTCAAAAAGATTTTGAGTGGCTGGAAAATAATAAGGGAAATTATAAAGTGAAAATAGATAATTTATCTGATGAATATTCGCAATTAGCAATACAAGGACCAAAATCTGAAATAGTATTACAACAATTAACTGATATAGATTTATCTAAATTAAAATTTTATTGTTTTAATAATAAAGTTTTTATTGCTGAAAATGAAGTTATAATTTCTAGAACTGGATATACAGGTGAGGATGGTTTTGAGATCTATTCAAAAAATGAAAACATTGCTAATATATGGGATGAAATTATGAAAGAAGGATACAAATATGGTATAGTACCAGTTGGACTAGGTGCTAGAGATACTTTGAGATTTGAAGCAGCACTTCCTTTATATGGTCATGAATTAACAAAAGATATAAATCCTATAGAGGCAGGGTTAGAAAAATTTATAAAATTAAAAAAAGATAATTTTATGGGAAAAGAGAATTTAAATAAATATATAAATAATAAATATAAGAAAATATTAGTTGGTTTTGAGATGTTAGAAAAGGGAATACCAAGGGCAAAATATGATATTTATTTAAAAGATGAAAAAATTGGACATGTTACATCAGGTAGTTATTCTCCGACAAATAAACGAAACTTAGGGTTAGGATTAATTAGAGAAGAATATTCTCAAAAAGATAACATTATAGAAATTATGATTAGAAATCAAAAAATGAAAGCAAAAATAATAAACAAACCATTTTATAATAAGAAATATAAAATAAAATAAGAACAGGAGTTTAATAAATGAAAATAGTAGAGGATTTATATTATTCAAAGGAACATGAGTGGATTAAAGTAGATGGAAATAATGTGTATATAGGAATATCAGATTTTGCACAAAAATCTTTGGGAGATATTGTTTTTGTAGAATTACCAGAGACAGGAAATAAAGTGAATAAAGATGATTCAATAAGTGTTGTAGAATCAGTAAAAGCAGCTTCCGATATATATGCACCTGTTTCAGGTAAAGTATTAAAAGTAAATGGAGTATTAGATGATGAACCAGAGTTATTAAATGAAGACCCTTATGAAAATTGGATGATATTAATAGAATTAAGTAATAGAGAAGAATTAAAAGAATTAATGAACTATAAAGAATATAGTGATTTTTGTGATGAGGAGTGAATTCGTGAATAAATATATTCCTAAAAATAATGATGAAACAAACAAGATGATGGAAAAAATCGGAATAGATGAGAATGACTTATTTAAAGATGTAAATATTAACATTAGAATTGATAAATTAAATATACCTGAAGAATTTAGTGAAATTGAGTTGTTAAATGATGTAAGGAAGATTGCAAATAAAAATAGTACAATTAATCAGTTGACGTGTTTTTTAGGGGCAGGCGTATATGATCATTATATACCTTCTGTTATTGATGATATTATATCAAGACAGGAGTTTTATACATCCTATACTTCATATCAACCTGAAATAAGTCAAGGGAATTTACAAGCTATTTTTGAATATCAAACAATGATCTGTGAATTAACTGGAATGGAAGTGACTAATTCTTCTATGTATGATGGAGCAACAGCAACTGCTGAAGCTATGAATATGGCTTGTAATTTAAAAAATAAAAATAAGGTTTTAATTTCACAATCTGTTCATCCTGAAACGGTTGAAGTCGTTAAAACTTATGGAAAATATTTAAATAAAGAAATAAATGAATTCCAGTTAGATGATTTTGGAGGAGTAAATATTGAGGATTTAGAAAGTAAAATTTCTGATGAGACAGGAGCTGTTATTATTCAGTCACCTAATTTTTTTGGAATTATCGAAAATATTAGTAAAATATCTGATATAGTTCATAAAAATAAAGCATATTTAATAGTTATAGTTGATCCTTTATCATTAGCAATTTTAGAACCAGCAGGGAGTTTAGGTGCTGACATTACTGTAGGGGATGGACAAGTTTTAGGTAATAGTTTGAATTTTGGAGGACCTCATTTAGGTTTTTTTAGTACCAGTAAAAAACTGATGAGAAAAATGCCTGGAAGATTAGTAGGAGAAACTAAAGATAAAGAGGGGAAAAGAGCGTTTGTATTAACAATACAAACAAGAGAACAACATATAAGAAGAGAAAAAGCCACATCAAATATATGTTCAAATCATGCTTTGAATGCATTAATTGCATCTATTTATCTAACTACTATGGGGAAAGAGGGCATAATTGAAGTTGCAAATTTATGTTTACAAAAAGCACACTATTTATATGATTTATTAATATCAACAAATTTATTTGAACCTGTTTTTAAAAATACATTTTTTAAAGAATTCACATTGAAATATAAAAAAGATGGAAAAAAATTAAATGAATTTTTGTATAAAAACAATATTTTAGGTGGTTATTTGGTTGAAAATATATATCCTAAAATGAAGGGGTATTATTTAATAGCTGTAACTGAGAAAAGAACTAGAGAAGATATGGATAATTTTGTGAACTTAATTACTCGAAATTTTTAAGAGAAAGTAGGTAGTCTAATTGAAAAAAGACAGATTGATTTTTGAGATAAGTAAAAAAGGCCATAAAGGATATTCATTGCCAAAGTGTGATGTACCTTTAAAATCTATTGATAAATTGTTGGGTAAAGATAATTTGAGAAAAAATCCAGCTAAATTGCCAGAAGTTTCTGAGAATAATGTTGTTAGACATTATGTGAATTTATCAAATAAAAATTATGGAGTTGATTCAGGATTTTATCCTTTGGGTTCTTGTACAATGAAATATAATCCTAAAATAAATGAATATATTGCTAGACTTGATGAATTTACCAATGTACATCCATATCAGAGTGGCAGTACAGTTCAAGGCTGCCTTGAAATTATGAGTAAGACTGAAAAATATTTGAAAGATTTGTCAGGAATGGATGAAATAAGCCTTCAACCTGCAGCAGGAGCTCATGGAGAACTGACAGGTCTTATGATAATGAAACAATATCATATTTTAAATAAACAGTTAAATAGAAATAAAGTAATTATTCCTGATTCAGCTCATGGAACAAATCCAGCTTCTGCTTCTATGGTTGGATTTGAAGTCATTGAATTAAAAACTAATAAACGAGGAGCTCTAGATATTGAAGAATTAAAAGCTCTTTTAGATGATTCTATAGCTGGATTAATGTTGACAAATCCAAGTACTTTAGGAATATTTGAAGAAAATATAGTAGAAATATCTGATATTATACATAATGCAGGTGGTCTTTTGTATTATGATGGAGCAAATATGAATGCAATTATGGGAATTACAAATCCTGGAATGATGGGGTTTGATATTGTTCATTTTAATTTACATAAGACATTTTCTACACCTCATGGAGGAGGAGGTCCAGGATCTGGACCAATTGGAGTGAAAAAACATTTAGAAAAGTTTTTACCTGTACCTATAATAAAAAATGATAACAATCAGTATTATCTGGACTACAAAAGAGATAAATCTATAGGTAAAGTAAAATCTTTTTATGGTAATTTTTCTTTGATTTTAAGAGCATATTGTTATATAAGAACTATGGGTAGAGAAGGGTTAAAAGAAGTTTCAAAGTCAGCTGTATTAAATGCCAATTATATTATGAACAGATTAAAGGATTATTACCATATACCATATAATAGAAGTTGCATGCATGAATTTGTTTTATCAGCTAAAAATCAAAAGAAATATGGTGTTTCTGCTTTTGATATTGCAAAAAGGTTATTGGATTATGGATATCATCCTCCAACAATGTATTTTCCACTTATTGTTGAGGAAGCTCTTATGATAGAACCTACAGAAACAGAAAGTAAAGATACTATTGATCATTTTATAGAAGTTATGATAAAGATTGCTAATGAATGCAAGGAAAATCCTGAAATTGTAAAAAGTGCACCAAATAACACTTATTATAAAAGATTAGATGAAGTAGGAGCAGCTAGAAAACCGATATTGAATTGTTGCGAATATATTTCTTCTTAAATTATTTTAATATACTAGGAGATTTCTTATGGAAAGAAAACCAAAATGGTTAAAAGCTAGTCCTTTAACTGTAAGTAAAGGTATGAAAGTTAATAAAATTTTAAAGGACTTAAATTTAAATACTGTATGTAATGAAGCTAATTGTCCAAATATTGGTGAATGTTTTAGTAGAAAAACAGCAACTTTTATGATACTTGGAAGAATTTGTTCAAGAAATTGTAAATTTTGCAATGTAATTAATGGAAATTTAGAAAAAATTGATCCTGTTGAACATATCAATATACTAGAAGCAGTAAAAAAGTTAAACCTAAAACATGTGGTAATTACATCTGTTACAAGAGATGATTTGATTGATGGAGGAGCAGGACAATTTTCATTGGTAATTAAATTTCTTAAAAATAATATTAAAAATATTACAATAGAAGTACTTATACCAGATTTTCAAGGAAAAGTTGATTGTTTGAGGAAAGTAATTTTAGCCAGTCCCCAAATAATTGGACACAATATAGAAACTGTTCCAAGGCTTTATGATTTGGTAAGATCTGAATCAGAATATAAAAGATCAATTGAAGTAATAAAAGGAATAAAAACTTATGGAAAGAATATTTTAAGTAAATCGGGTATTATGTTGGGACTTGGTGAAAATGAAGATGAACTAATAAGAGTTATGGAGGATTTGAGATATGTTTCTTGTGATATTTTAACAATAGGACAGTATTTACAACCTACCAAAAAACATTTCCCTGTAAAGGAATATGTAAAACCTGAAGTGTTTGATAAGTATAAGGAATATGGTATAAAATTAGGTTTTAAACATATTGAATCAGGTCCATTAGTTAGAAGTTCATATTATGCAGACAAAATTTTTGAATAATAAAAAATAAAACATGTTTAATAAAACATGCTTTATTTTTATTTTTATTTTTATTTTATACTTGGAATATCAACAATTGGATCAATGTCCTTTTCATAATCTATATTATTTAGCCCGAAACCGAAAAGCTTGAAAAATTCACTACTATAACCGTTGATGTCTGTTAAAGTTTTTATATTTTCTGTAGTTGCTTTTTCCCATAATTCTCTTACTTTAGTTTGCACATCTTCTTCTAATTCCCAATCATCAAGACGAATTCTTCCCAACTCATCGACACAGACATTTTCTTTATAAAGTTTATCTTTAAATAGTCTGTAACATTGTTCTATACAACCTTCGTGGGTATTTTTATCTTTCATTATTTTATATAAAATGGAAATATATAATGGAATTACAGGGATTGCAGAACTAGCTTGTGTTATTAATGCTTTATTTACAGAAATATATGATTTACCATCTAAATCTTTAATTATTTGATCAATTTTAGGAACTGTTTCTAATAAATGATCTTTTGCTCTTCCTATTGTTCCTTTAGTGTATAATGGGTAAGTAATATCTGAACCTATGTATGAATAAGCTAATGTTACAAATTTTTCTGATAAAACATCAGCAGCTTTTAATTTTTCTATCCATAATTTCCAATCATTTCCACCCATAACTTCAACAGTATCAGAGATTTCTTTTTCAGTGGCAGGTTCAACAGTAACTTCTGATACTACTTTAGTGTTAAAATCAACTGCTTTATTAGAGTAAACATTTCCTATAGGTTTTAAAACTGAATTATATTTTTCTCCTGTTTTATAATTAGTTTTTCTTGGTGCAGCTAAACTATATATTAGTAAATCTATTTTTCCCAAATCTTTTTTTATTAAGTCAATAGTTTCATTTTTTATTTGATCTGAAAAAGCATCACCATTGATGCTTTTAGCATATAAATTCTGTTCATGGGCAAGTTTCTCAAATGCTGCTGTGTTATACCAACCAGGTGAGGCAGTTGATCTTCCATTAGATGGTTTTTCAAAAAAAACACCTATTGTACTGGCATCTGAACTAAATGCAGTACTTATTCTTGAAGACATACCATATCCAGTAGAAGAACCAATAATTAAAACTTTTTTTGGTCCATTAATTTTTTCTTTTTTACTTAAATAATCAATTTGTTCTTTTACATTAGCATAACATCCTTCAGGATGAGCAGTAGTACATATAAATCCTCTTGCTTTTGGTTTTATTATCATAATATATCTCCTTTAAAATTAAACTAAGGGATAGCCAAAAAATAAACTCTAATTCTCGAGTATGAGAATTCGGCATTATTTTTTAGGCTCTCCTAAATAATCAAGTAACTTTACAAATATTATATTTCTATAAAATAATTATGCCTGTTTCAAAAATGATTCAAAGTATATTTTATCAAAAAAAGGTCTAAAAGTATAAATAATTATTTAACTTTTAGAATTTAGGATAAACTAGGAAATACTAAAAAAATAATATTGAATTTTTTTAGTATGGACTTTACTTAGGGATATCCAAAAAATAAACTCTAATTCTCGAGTATGAATTCGCATGATTTAAGCGAACTTCAGATGAAAAGAATTTGGTATTATTTTTTAGGTT
>JBDMZA010000558.1:0-3961 GCA_039770155.1 Clostridiales bacterium | reverse complement strand
CTATGTCTGTTATAGTAGAGTGTGTAGTTAAAGAAATACTTGCTTAATATTATATTTATAATAAATTTATTTTACATATAAAATACAGTGAATTTAAAATATATAAACTATAGAGTTAGTGTGAAATAGGAATTACTATGTAATTATTTATTTAGCAAAAGTACTTTGACAGACAAAGTAATAAATGATAAAATTACTCTAATAAATAGAGTAATTTTATTTTGACATATAATAAGACAGAATCAAAAAATCCGTTAAAGCATCGGAATTTTCAGAAAAAAGTTGTTTTATGAAATTTTTGATTATGCCTAATTATGAATGTATCGAAATAAAATTAAAAAATAATAGTTATTAATTTTGATATTATAAAAGGAGGAAAATGATATGAAAATATTGTTCGTATACCCTGATTTTCCAGAGACATTTTGGAGTTTTAAGTATGCACTTCCATTTGTCTCGAAAAAAGCAACATTTCCACCATTGGGACTGCTTGTGGTAGCAAATATGCTTCCTGAAAAATGGGACAAAAAATTAATTGACCTAAATGTTAACAAACTAAAAGATAGAGATATTAAATCGGCAGATTATGTATTTATTAGTGCTATGTCAGCTCAAAAAAGTTCGGTTTTTGAAATAATTAAGAGATGTAAAGCAATGAATGTTAAAACTGTTGCAGGAGGACCATTATTTACGGCATTACATCAAGAATTTAATGATGTTGACCATTTGATACTTAATGAAGCTGAATTGACACTACCCCAATTTTTACATGATATTGAAAGAGGAGAAACAAAACATATTTATAGATCAGATAAGTGGGCAGATGTTACTAAAACAGTTCCCCCTATGTGGGAGTTAATTAATATGAAAAAATATGTTTCATTAAATTTACAGTTTTCAAGAGGTTGTCCTTATAATTGTGAGTTTTGTGATATTGTATTACTTTATGGTAGAAATCCAAGACTTAAAAAAAGTGATCAAATTATTTTAGAACTTGAATCGATATACAAATTAGGATGGCGTGGAAGTATATTTTTTGTAGATGATAATTTTATAGGAAAAAAAGATGTAATAAAAGATGATGTTTTGCCAAGAATTATAAAATGGCAGGAAGCAAAAAAATATCCATTTACCTTTTTTACAGAAGCTTCAATTAATTTATCAGATGATGAAGAACTTATGAATCTTATGGTTAAAGCTGGTTTTAATAAAGTATTTATAGGAATTGAATCTCCAAATGAAGAAAGTTTATCAGAATGTAATAAATATCAAAATGTAGATAGAAACATTTTAGATTCAATTGAAAAATGTCTTCATTCAGGATTACAAGTTCAAGGTGGATTTATATTAGGATTTGATAATGATCCATTATCTATTTTTGATACACTTGCAAATTTTATTCAAAAGAGTAATATAGTAATTGCTATGGTAGGACTTTTAAATGCACCAACTGGAACAAGATTGTATAAGAGACTTAAAAAAGAAGGTCGTATACTAAGTAAAATGTCAGGTAATAACACAGATTTTACAATGAATTTTGTACCTAAAATGAATTTTAACAAACTTTTAGATGGGTACAAAAGTACTTTGAAATCAATTTATGCACCTAAATATTATTATAAAAGAGTTACTGAATTTTTAAGGGCTTATTCCTTTGAAAAGACTAAAACAAAGTTTAGAATTGACAACTCTGGTATAAAAGCTCTATTTAAATCTATGATTAGATTGGGCATTTTTGGAAGTGAAAGATTTTATTATTGGAAATTATTTTTTTGGACATTAGTGAATAGACCAAGACTTTTTCCACTAGCAATTGAACTTTCAATAAATGGTTTTCATTTTAGAAAAATTTATAAAATTTAATTATTTTTGATTTATTATTTTAAAGTATAGATTTAATTTAATATTTACATATGCTATAACTTGTAGTAGAATTAGTTTAATATAGTTAAAACAATGAAGGGAACAGTAGATTTTATCTGAAAAGTAAAGCGAGTTGGGAATGGTGCAAGCCCAATCTAAGTAAGATAATTTTGAAAATCCTCCCTGAGTTTCAGGCCGAACATTTAGGATATAATAAGTAGGTACTGACGGATTTTTACCGTTATCAAAAATGCATATGTTAGTATGTTATATCAGGTGGTATACCAAAAGTTAACTTTTGTTCTGTTATTTAAGAATAGAAGTTTTTGTTTTATTTAGAATAGTTTAAATTAATTTTAGATATAATCAAAAAAAATAATAAGAGACATCCAAAAAATAAATTGTAATTCTCAGACGAGAATAATACAATAATATTTTTTAGGTTTTCCTAAGGAGGAATTTATTAAAAATGAAACTTGAAATAATGGATACTACACTAAGAGATGGTGAACAGACACCAGGATTAGCTTATACGGAAACGGAAAAACTAAATATAGCAATGCTTCTTATCAAAGATCTTAATTTAGATAGAGTTGAAGTGGCATCAGCTAAAGTATCTGATAAAGAATTTCTTTCAGTTCAAAAAATTACTGCTTGGAGTAAAGAAAATAATTGTCTAGATAAGATTGAAGTATTGGGATTGGTAGATAGGAAATCTGTTGATTGGATTGTAAAATCAGGAGCTAAAGTTTTAAATTTACTTTGTAAAGGATCTTTGAACCATGTTGTAAATCAGCTTAAAAAAGAACCGAAACAGCATTTTGAAGATATTAAAGAAATTACATTATATGCTAAAAGTTTTGGCTTAGATGTAAATGTGTATTTAGAAGATTGGTCAAATGGAATGCTTCATTCAAAAGATTATGTTTTTAATATGATAAATACTTTAAAAGATTTAGAAATTCAAAGATTTATGCTTCCTGATACTCTGGGAATTTTGAATCCTACTCAGTGTTATGAGTTTTGTAAAGAAATAATTACTGAATTCCCTAGGTTAAAATTTGATTTTCATGCTCATAATGATTATGATATGGCAGTAGCAAATACCTATATGGCAATTAATGCAGGTGTTTCAGGAGTACATACTTCTGTTAATGGACTAGGTGAAAGAACAGGAAATGCACCACTTTCAAGTATCGTAGGTGTTGTAAATGATCATTGTAATGATATAGAAATAAATGTTGATGAAAAGAATTTAAATAAAGTAAGTAAGATGGTAGAATTATTTTCAGGAATTAGAATACCGGAGAATAAACCTATTATAGGAGAAAATGTTTTTACTCAAACATCTGGTATTCATGCTGATGGAGATAATAAAGCTAATCTTTATTTTAACAATTTATTACCTGAAAGATTTGGTAAACTAAGAAAATATGCATTAGGTAAAACTTCAGGAAAAGCCAGTGTATTAAAAAATCTAGAAGAATTAGGTATATTTCTAGAAAAAGATGAAATTGTAAAGGTGACAAATAGAATTGTTGAATTAGGAGATAAAAAAGAAAATATAACAACTGAAGATCTGCCATTTATTGTATCAGATGTATTGGATAATAGAAAAATGATAGAAAAAGTTAAATTGATAAATTACTATGTATGTAGTGCAAATAAACTAAGTCCTGTGGCGACAGTGAAAATAGAAATAGATGAAACAGTGTTTGAAGAAACATCAATTGGAGATGGACAATATGATGCCTTTATGAAAGCACTAGGGAAAATTTATAAACTTGTAGATAAGAAGCTCCCAATTCTATCTGATTACATTGTTTCTATACCACCAGGTGGGAAAACAAATGCATTAGTTGAAACAATTATTACTTGGAAAAATGGTAATGAGTTTAAAACAAGGGGTCTTGATTCAGATCAGACTTTATCAGCTATTAAAGCAACTATAAAGATGTTGAATTTAATTGAAAATGAAGTAATACTAAAATAGAAGGTGAAAAGAATTTTATGCTTATTTTTAAGTAAAACTGTATCAGATAAATTTGCAAATTTAATTCTTTAGGGATATCCAAAAAATAAACTCTAATTCTCGAGT
>JBDMZA010000557.1:0-8998 GCA_039770155.1 Clostridiales bacterium | reverse complement strand
TTTATATGTTATAATTTAAGTTATAATTTAATAGTATTTTTAATTTTTAAAATTTTAATAGAAAAATAGGGAGTAGTAATGATAAATATTAGATCGCAAAATGAAATTAAACTAATTAAAGAATCTGGAATTATTTTGGCAAATTGTCATAAGGAATTAAGAAATTTTATAAAAGAAGGTCTTACAACAATAGAAATTGATGCTTTTGTGGAAAAATATTTAAAAAAACACAATGCTTCACCTGAACAGAAAGGCTATAAAGAATATAAATTTGCAACATGTACATCAATAAACGATGTTGTATGTCATGGTGTTCCAAAATATGAATATTTAAAAAATGGAGATATTATTACTATTGATATGGTAGTTAATCTAAATGGTTGGTTGTCTGATTCAGCATGGTCTTATAGAATTGGAAAAGTATCTAAAGAAGCAGATAACTTATTAAAAGCCGCATATGATTCTTTATATATTGGTATAGAAAAAGCAGTTGTTGGCAACAGAATAGGAGATATTTCTAACGCTATACAAACATTTGTTGAAAATAAAGGTTATTCAGTTGTACGATGTTTTACTGGACATGGAATTGGTAGAGAAATGCATGAATCTCCATCAATTCCTCATTTTGGAAAGGCTGGAAGAGGACAAAGGTTGCAAGAAGGTATGATAATAACAATTGAACCTATGATTAATATAGGAAAATATGATGTTAAAATTGATGAAGAAGATAAATGGACTGCAAGAACTGTTGATGGAAAATTATCTGCCCAATATGAGCATACAATTGCAATAACGAAAGAGTCTCCAATTATATTGACTGATCAAAAATAATTTAATCAAATTTTAAATAATAATATTTTTAGGCAAAAAAACTTGCACCACAAATTAATATTTTGTGCATACTTTGTCTATCATGTCATGCTTTCCTCATTCATCATTTTGTTTTTTATTATATAAAAAAGACTTTTTTCACCAGAGCTGTTACTGGCGAAAACTAAATTTTGGTATTAAGTATTGTTTGACATTTAGACAAAATTAAATTTATGTCTAAAAATTTTACAATACATTTTAATTGTAAAAATTTTAGACAGTTTGAATAAATTGAATATATTAACTTTTTGGACATTTAATTATAATAAATTTACAAAAACTTTTTAGAAAAAGTTTAAAAATTATTTTTTAAACTTGCCAAAATTCTGAAACATGTTGAAGTAAACTATTGTATAGAAAGGTTGATAATTATGAGATTTAATTTTGACAAAAATATTGATTTGAAAGACATACATGCGTATTTAGTTGGTGGAGGTATTGCTTCTCTTTCAGCAGCTGTGTATTTATTAAGAGATGGACATATGCCTGCTAAAAATATTAATATACTTGAGCAAAGTAAAATGACAGGGGGAAGTATGGATGGTGCTGGAAATCCTGAGAGTGGTTATGTAATCCGTGGAGGAAGAATGTTCGATGAGGAAGCATATAAATGTATATTTAATATATTAGAAGAAATACCTACATTGACTGACCCAACTGTTTCAATAATGGATGAATTTAGAGCTTTTAATAAAAAAATAAAAACATCATCTAAAGCTCGATTAATAGACAATGAAGCAAATATTTTGGAATCATCTAAACTTGGTTTCGGTCGTGAAGATAGAATGGCTTTAATGGATATATTGTTATGTGAGGAAGATTCATTAGGAACTAAAACAATTAAAGATTGTTTCCCAGAATCACTATTTAAAACAAATTTTTGGTTTCAATGGACCACAACATTTGCTTTTGAACCATGGCATAGTGCTATTGAGTTTAAAAGATATTTACACAGATTCTTTCACGAACTTCCAAAAATTAGTGATTTATCAGGAGTACGCAGAACACCATTTAATCAATATGACTCAATTATACATCCAATGACAGAATATTTAAAATCAAAAGGAGTAAACTTTATTTATGATTGCTGTGTTAAATCATTGGATTTTAAAGATATCGAAGATAAAAAGGTTGTAACAGGAATTAATTGTATTAACTCTGGTAAAATAGATAAAATAAATGTTAATGATAAAGATTTTGTATTTGTTACAATAGGTTCATTAACTGCTGGTGCAGATATTGGTGATATGAAAACCCCTGCAAAATTAAATGATAAAGTAATTGGTGGTGATTGGCAATTGTGGGAAACTATTGCTAAAAAATCTCCAGAATTTGGTAACCCAGAAGTGTTTTGCGAAAGAGTTGAAGAATCAATGTTTGAATCTTTTACTGTAACACTTAAAGATCCAACAATGTTTAATAGAATTATTGAATATAGTGGAAATCAACCAGGAACAGGAGCACTAATGACATTTAAAGATTCTGGATGGTTTATGTCTATTGTTCTTCATAATCAACCGCATTTTAGAAATCAACCTGATAATATTCAAGCATTTTGGGGATATTCACTATTTCCTTTTAATAAAGGTGACTATATTAAAAAGAGAATGATTGATTGTACTGGCGAAGAAATTTTAACTGAATTGTTATATCATTTAAATTTTGTAGATGATATGGAAAAAATTATTACTACATCAATTTGTAAACCTTGTATACTTCCATTTACTATGAGTCAGTTTTTAACAAGATCAAAAGGTGACAGACCACAAGTTGTACCAAAATGTTCAAAAAATCTTGCGTTTTTAGGTCAGTTTTCAGAAATACCAGATGATGTAGTATTTACAGTAGACTATTCTGCTAGATCAGCACAAACTGCAGTGTATAAATTTTTGAATTTAGACAAAGAGGTTACACCTATATACAAAGGACAACATGATGTTAAAGTTTTATTAAATTCATTAAAAGTATTAATGAAAGATGATAGTCTAAGTGATGAATTAAAAGCATTAAAATCATTTTTGATAAAATAAGGCAGAATCAAAAAAATAAAAAAAAATAAATCTATATTTTAAAATAATGAAGCAAATGATTTTAGTGATTTTCAGATTTTTTATGACATAAGACTTTGTACCAAAATTATGTATAATTCACAGTTTATTAATAGATTGATAATCTTTGTAATTTAGAATGAGAAGCGAATTTGTAAATATAATATAGGAGGTTGAGTAATGAACAAAAAAAAGTTGTACGTTTTTATTACTTTGATTGCAGTTGTTACTTCGGTAATAGCATTTACAATAGTTAATGTTTCAGCTGCACAAAACATGAATGTTTCATATGACATTCAAAATGATTGGGATAGTGGATCTGCTGTAAATGTTACAGTGAAAAATGATGAATCATCAACAATGGATGGATGGACCATTGAATGGACTTTCTCAGAAAATCAAAAAATAACCGAAATGTGGGGAGCAACTTATACTCAGGATGGGACAAAGGTTACAGTAGAGAATGTAGATTGGAATTCTAAAATTGATCCTGGAAGCTCTGTTAACTTCGGATTTCTGTTAAGTTATAGTGGTTCAAATAATAAACCAACTGATTTTAAGGTTAATTCGGAAGATGTTTCTTCTGAAGAAACAGACACTATAGTAGAAAGTTTGGATACTCCTGAAATTAAAGCTGCATTGCAAAAAGCTATTGATCTTGCAGGAGATGACGAATCTCTTATTAGAACCCAACGTCAACAGTGTAAAACTGAGGTAGCTGAATCTAGCAAAGATCCTGTTGAGCCAATTCAGTTATTCGATAACCTCTATTATATTGGAAATGTCAATGTAGGTACTTTTATATTCACAACTACAGATGGTTACATTATGATTGATTCAGGATATGACTATATGGTGGATGAAACAATTATTCCAGGTATGGAGAAGTTAGGGTTAGATCCTGCACAAATTAAGTATCTTCTAATTACTCATTCAGGTCCTGACCATGTTGGAGGTGCGGAGTACTTCCAAAAGAACTATGGGACACAAATCGTAATGAGTGAAGAAGAATGGGTTGGTATTGAGGCAGGAACTGGTTTTGCTAATCTAGAAAGAGATATAGTTGCTATTGATGGAGATAAATTGACTCTGGGTGATACAAGTATCACTATGGTAAGTACTAAAAGAAGAGTTGATGGTGGCGGTTTTTCATATATTGCACAGGTATTTGATAATGGAGAACCTCATATGTGGGCAACTTATGGAAATACCAATGTTGTTGGAACACTTGAAGA
Organism: Clostridiales bacterium; assembly: GCA_039770155.1. Lineage (GTDB taxonomy): Bacteria > Bacillota > Clostridia > Acetivibrionales > JBDMZA01 > JBDMZA01. Next base: position 4,845 of record JBDMZA010000557.1, on the reverse strand, counting down.
TAAAGAAGTTTATAGAGAATCTGTAGCAAAATTTCTTACATATGTAGATGAGTATGGAGTAGATGTGGTTATTAGTAATCATCCTTTTGTAGATGGATCTGTGAAAACAATGGAAGAACTTCGAAATCGTCAAGAAGGTGAACCAAATCCATTTGTGCGTGGTAAGGAGAAAGCCAGACTGTTTTTTGAAATTTTAGATCAAAGTGCAGTCGTAATGACACTTCGTCAGGAAGCTGGATTAGATGAGACTGGAACTAAACTCATTTCTGATGCAGAACCAAATCCTTGGGATTAAAAGAAAAGGATATGATTCAAGCAGTTTATAATAAAATATGAATTTAATTTAACAACTTAGGGATAGGCAAAAAATAAATTCGTATTCTCGAGAATGAATTCGTACAATTCAATCGAATTTCATGCAACAAGAATCGGATATTATTTTTTAGGCTATCCTAATATATAAATATTATTATATAAGGTATGCTCAAAACTTTCATAAGACACTTTTTTCTGAAAATACGATGGTTTAAATTCATCATTTTATCTTATATATATGCTTCTAGCAAAAAAACTAGGTCTTTATCAACCTAGTTTTTTCTAAATCTTTAATTCTTTATTCTGTTTCGGCTATTTTACAAATATGATATATCAGTCTAATAAGCAGTTAGCCAAAGAATATTTGTTTTGCACTTACTAGGTGAAATAGTAAAATCCATATAATTGAGTATACGTAGGTATTCATAGATTTTAAAAAAATCTTTACGCAGAATTTAGGTAAAGTATTTATAGAATTTTTATAGAAAGTAATTTAGTTTAAGCATTATTTTCTTGTGAAGTAGGTACATCATAAGTTTTTGCACTTTTTATAAGTTTAAAAATACTCATTGGAACAAGCATAACAATAATAGATATACCTGCAGTTATTATAATTTCTTGTACTGTCAATGGAACCGTTTGGAATATATTTCTTCCTAAATATATTAAAAGAATTTGAACAACTGCTATTATAACTGCTACTCTTAAAAAATTCTTTGAATCTTTAATGTTTTTAAATATATTTACATTATTTGTTCTTAAATTAAACATATTTACAATATTGCAAAAAATGAATAGAGTAAAAAATCCTGTCTTAAAAGCTTCATCAGTTGAATATATTTCTTTTACTCCATCTACTAGTAAAAATATTAATGATATTGCAACAATTAAAAAGCTTCCGACACTTATAAAAGACCACATGTCTTTTGAAATAAGTGCTTGTTCTCTCTGTTTTGGTTTTTCCAGCATATATTTTTCTAAAGCAGGTTCACCACCAAAAGCTAATGCTGCTAAAGTATCCATAACTAAGTTTACCCATAAAAGTTGTGTCATAGTCAATGGTAAATCCACACCAATAAATGGTCCTAAAAAAGCTATGGCTATAGCTGCTATGTTTACTGAAAGTTGATAAGTCAAGAACTTACCAATATTGTTATATATTGTTCTGCCATATAATATACTTTTTACTATAGACATTAAGTTACTGTCCATAATAACAATTTCTGAACATTCTTTTGCTAAATCTGTACCATTTCCCATAGAAAAACCTATATCAGCAGCTTTTAATGAAGGAGCATCATTAACACCATCACCTGTCATACCTACAACAAGACCTAATGATTGAGCGACTTTTACTAGACGTGATTTGTCTGTAGGTAATGACCTTGCAACAAGCTTTAAATGTTTTATTATTGATTTAAGCTCATCATCACTCAGTTTGTTTAGTTCTTCAGATGTTAGAACAACATTTTTTTTACTTAAATCAATATCTTTGAAATTATCACCATTTTTAGATTTTTGCAAATCATTATAAGTTAAAATTTCTTTTTTTATTAATCCACTTTCTTTTGAAATTGCCATTGCTGTTAATAAGTTATCTCCTGTTATCATTACAACACTTATTCCTGCACTTTCTGCTTCTCTAATTGCATCAGGAGTCTCGACTCTTATATCATCTCTTATACCAAGAAGTCCGATTAATATAAAACAGCCATCTTTTTCATAAGCAAGGGCAATAACTCTTATTGCACTTTCAGTCATTACGGATATTTCTTTTTTCATTAATTCCTTTTGTTTTTCATCATACTGTTTGCCGTCTATAGTATGTGTGATTTTGGGTAAGAGTACTTCTGGGGCACCTTTGTAATAAATAATATCTTCATTTTCAATTTTTACTTTGTGACTCATAAATTTCTTTTTGCTATCAAAGTTTGTTACTTCTAATGATTCAAATTCAGGTGGTTCATTTGGGATTTCATCATTACACAATACCCATTTTAGAAGAGATTTTTCTGTCATATTCCCACCTATGATTTCAATGTTACAAGTTTTATCACCAGATTCTTTTTCATAAGAAGCATTTGTATTACATAAAATACTTCTCGAAATAATCTTTCTGTACTCTTCTGAAAGAGAGTTAATTTCTACTTTTCCTTTTCCAGGCAAAACAAAGTTAACAACTTCTAACTGACCTACTGTTAAAGTACCAGTTTTGTCAGAAAATAATAAATTTAAACTACCAGCAGTTTCAATACCTATAAGTTTTCTTACAAGTACATTTTCTTTTAAAAGTTTTTTCATATTAAGAGACAAAACAATACTAATCATCATAGGCAGACCTTCTGGAACAGCCACAACAATAATTATAACTGCTAATATTATTGCTGTAACAGCATCTGCTGCTAATAGACCAATATCACTTCCGTAATCATCTAAATGTTTTTGTATAAATGCTCTATTTGCCATAAAAGCAATAGCAATAAAACTACCACCAATATAACCAAATTTTGCTATAGCATCTGCCAATTTGCCTAGTTTTATCTTTAGAGGTGTATCACGTTCTACGGTTTGAAGTTCTGAATACATTTTACCATAATAAGTGTTTTCACCTACTTTTAAGACTTTCATTACTCCTTCTCCGTCTGAGACTACTGTTCCTCTAAATAGTGAGTGTTCAGAATCAAAACTTTCACTAAATTTACTTTTTTCATCTGGTTTTTTTCCAATATCTTTACTTTCACCGGTTAAAGAAGCTTGAGATACTTTTAAAGACCCATTAATTAAAACTCCATCTGCTGGTATAACATCTCCTGGCTGTAAGACAACTATGTCATTATTCACCAAATTATCTATGGCGATATTTGCAAGATTATTATTCCTATAAACTTTTACAAATACTTTAGAAGCATCTTCTTGGAGTTTTCTAAAGGATTTTTCACTACTGTGTTCACTTTTAGCAGCAACAACAGTAGCTATAAAAACAGCAAATGCAATTCCAACACCTTCATACCATTCTGTATAACCAAAGTAAGTTAAAACAAATGTTATTACAAGAGCTACACATAAAACTATAATCATAGGATCTTTAAACGCTTCTAGTATTTTATCAAAAAACGTTTCGACTTCAATTTCTGCAAGCTTATTTGTACCATGTTTCTTTCGACTTAATTCTACTTCACTATCATTTAAACCTGTATAGTGTTTTAGCATAAATAAATTTCCCCCTAAAGATTAGATATTATTTTAATACCCAGATTAAATTATAGCACAATAATAAGAATTTATGATAAAGAATAAGAACTTGATTTTTTTGAAGGTATTAAAAAAATAATGTATATAGTTCCAATAACGTAATGAAATAAAATTATTATAAAAAAAAATACAGTGATTTTAATAACAAAAGCGTATATATTAAATATGAAAGTAAATAATTAAGTGCATAAGGCATAGTCAAATTTACTTATAGGAAATGACTTTAAAATCTACTATAAAACTATTCATATTTATAGAATAATTCATTAAAAGCTAATTTAGGGTAATATTTGAACAAAAATTTAATTTATGATAATATTTGCCAATAGTTATTAGCGTAAAATTTTTATTTAAAAACTTTAATGACCATTTTTAATATGGTTTACTTTGAGAATTAGAATTTATTTTTTGGCTATCCCTTAGGCATAATCAAAAATTTTATAAGTTTACTAGTTTATTTTTTTGATTCTGCCTTAATGCATATAATACAGATGATTTTTATTTTTAATTAATGGGGGCGATAACACTTGAATACTCGAAAAATAACACAAGTAGTTGCAGTTATTATAATTTGTGTAGCTATTTCAACAATGTTCTTGCATGCGGCTACTTATGAAGGCTATGTACCACCTGATATAGATAGTCCAGGATATACATCTGAAACAGCGTTTAATAGCAGTTCAATAGGTCAATGTACATGGTTTGTATGGGGGAGAACATATGAAAAATTAGGAATATCTCTATCAAGAAATTATTATGGAGATGCTAAAACCTGGTGGACTAATAGAGGACACGAAGGTGGCTCAGTGCCAAAAGATGATTCAATTGCTGTTTTTCATAATGAGCCTTATGGTCATGTTGTTTATGTAGAGCATGTCGAGGGAAATAGTTTATATTTTAATGAAGCAAATTGGAATGGGATAGGTTATAAAGGGAAATTAGAATATATGTCTATTTCTGAGTTTGAGACACGTTCAGGAAAAGGAAATTTTAGTGGATATATATATTTGAAAGATAATCAAACAAATAGTCAAATAGATAGTCAAGCAGATAATACAGTAGAAAAAGAAGTTGAACCAACTGAAACTAATAAATTAGACAAGGAAGTTGAACCAGAAGATACAACAAAATCAAATGATATAATTGAAGATGAATCCCAAGAAGATGAAAAAAATAATAGTTCTCATTATGATTTGTATGAAATGAAGAGGTTTTATAATGACAGAAATTATTATTCCAATTAGATGCTTCTAATCATTGGAACTCGAGTTTCTAAAT
>JBDMZA010000556.1:0-2633 GCA_039770155.1 Clostridiales bacterium | reverse complement strand
ATTTGTTTCTTGTATTGGCAACAGAATTAGTAAAAAACATATATTGGAATTATATAATATTACTTCAGAAGAGTTCTATAATATAATAATTGAATTGACTAATAATTCAATTATTGATAACTATATTGATTTTTTTGTTTTTAAGTATGATTTAGATAGAAAATGTATCTATGATAATCTTGATGAAGAAATTAAAAGAAAACAACATTATAAAATAGGAATGTTTTTTATAAAAAATTTAGAAACAAATAAAATGAGTATATTTCCGATTATTGAGCATTATAAGAGGGGTATAAAACTTTCAGATGGAGATGAATTATTAAATATGATTGAATTATATTATAAAGCTGCTTTAACAGCAAAAATGATTTCTTCATATAATATTTCATTTGATTATTTGATGGATGTTGAAAAAAATATACAAGATATATTGTGGCAAAAAGAATATAAACTTTTATTTGACTTATACTTACTACTAATTAATGTATGTTTTAAGATTAATCATTGTGAAATTGCAATTGAAAAATGTTTGAAAATAATTAGAAATTTGAAAAATGTAGTAGATAAAAATAAAATCTATATTTACTTAATAAAATCTTCAATAATGGCTAATAAAGCAGAGATAGTTTTAAAATATTCTATAGTTTCAATGAGAGAATTAGGTATAGATATACCTAAAAATATAAATGTATTTCACTTAGCTAAAAATATATATAATTTAGAAAGATTAATTAAGAAAAAAAAGAATAAAATGGGATATATAGAAATGATAAAAACAAAAGAAAAAGAAGATATCTATAAAGAAAAAGCGATAGAAATCATAGATGAAGCAGGTACATTTATATTCTTCATATCTACAAAACTATATATGTATTTAATCCTTAAAAAAATTGAGTATTCAATAAGATATTCAAACTCTATTGATAATTTAAATGTAATGATTTCATATTGTCTTATTATGTGTAATACTTTGAAAAGAGTTGATGATGGCTATGATTTGGGAAAACAAATATACACATATATTAAAAAAAACAGGTCAAATAAATTTGATTTGAAATCAGAATTGGTGTTTAATGTATTTATAAGACATTGGAAGGAACCAGTTTTGAATTGTATAGAACCAATTAAAGACATTCTTGAAAAATCACTTCAAAAAGGTTTATCAACTTATGGAGCAAATTCAACTATTTATTATGCTATTATGGCACCTATTTTAAGTTATAATTTATTAGATTGTATTAAAAATATTGATTATAATATTTCAGTTTTAAAAAAAATAGATCAACAATTTATTCTAGAATGCAATTTGTTTATGAAACAGGTCACAATTAATTTAATTAATTGTGATAGCAAACCTTGGATAATAAAAGGAGAATATTCTGATGAACAAAAAGCTCTTAAATTTTTTGAGAATAATCAAATGAAGATTGGAAAAAATATTTTATATGCATTTAAAATTATTATGTCATATATATTTGATAATTTTGAAGATATAGAAGAGTATTTTGAATTATATAAGGAAAAAGAAACTGGTTTAGTTGGAACATATTTAGTTAACTTACTTGCTTTTTATGAAGTTTTAACAATGCAGGAAATTATTAAAAAATCTGGATTTGCAAAGAAAAAGAAATTAGAAATTAAAATAAATGGATGTATAGAGAAAATCAAACAATGGTCATTTTATGCTCCTAAAAATTATTTACATAAATATTATCTTTTAGAGGGACAAAGAAGTTATTTTAAAGGCAATAAATGGGATGCGGAAATATATTTTAAAAAATCAATTGATACGGCTTCAAGAGCCTGCTTTTATAACGAAGAAGCTTTATGTAATGAAAAAATAGCTGACTTTAATTATATGGAAGGATTCTATGATATATCTCGAATATATTATAATAAAGCGATTTCATGTTATGAAAAATGGGGTGCTTATCAGAAAGTAAAACATTTATTAAATAGAATAAAGAGTTTAAAAGATATAAATTATATTTCTACTAAGATATTAAGTAATAATGATTTTACTAATCTTAGTGATGAAAAAATAACAAAATATATTAAAATATCACAAAATATATCTAGAAAAATGGAATATTTTGATTTGGTAAAAGAGATAATAAAATTTACTCAAAGAGATATAGGGTCTGAATACACTGTGTTTTTAGAGAAAGAATTTAATTCATTGCATATTAATGCATACAAGGGTATCAATGATAAAGATACATTTTTTGAAAAAGAGGGAAAAGAAGTGAATGAAAGTGAATTACCTGTAAGTGTATTAAATTTTTGTATAAATTCAAAAGAATTTATTATTTTAAACAATGCTTTTGAAGAAGGTGTTTTTGCAGATGATCGGTACATACATTCAAAAAGGGTAAAATCATTATTATGCATTCCTATTATTAGAAATATGGAAGTTCAAAATGTTATTTATATGGAAAATAATACTACAGAAGGCATATTTTCCTTAGATAAATTGGAGATTATTAATATTGTATTAGATCAAATTTCAATTTCTATAGAAAATTCTTCCATTTTAAAATATATTAATGAATTTAATGAGAGTCTTAATAATAGCAGTTTGAGTTTAACTGATGAAGTAAATAAGATTTATAAAAAAACTCAAAAAGCTTACT
>JBDMZA010000555.1:0-7511 GCA_039770155.1 Clostridiales bacterium | reverse complement strand
GGAGTGTTTTAAATACAAACACTCCCATTAACCATTCATAACAAATATTCTACATTTTTTAAAAATAAATTGTCGTATTTAACCTAGTATCCCTTCTAATCTTTTTATTAACATATCTGGGTCAATTGGTTTTCTTAAAAAACCTTCCACCCCAATAGATTTAGCAGTTAAAACATTTTTCTTTTCAGTATGTCCAGTTAACATAATTATTGGAATCTCTTTAAATTCATCATTATCTTTTATTTGTTTTACTAACTCGAATCCATTTTCTTCTTTCAGTGATATATCCATTAGAATTAGATTAACTTTTATTTTATTTTCATTTATTCTAAAATTCATCATTTTACCATCACCTGCTTCTCTTACATCATATCCTTTTTTTTCAATTATAGCCCTTAGTTCTCTTCTAATTGACATTGAATCATCAACAATTAAAATTATTTTCAAATCACTCATTTACAGACACTCCTTATTGACTTTTAGGTGACTTAAGTTCAAGTTCATTAAATACTATATCAATATTGTTTCTTATGTCTGACAATTCATTCTTTAAATCACTTACTGCTACTGCAAATCTTAATTTACTTCCTACCTCTACATATTCTGATATTAATTTAGATATATTATAAACACTTTCTAACAAATAACTTCCTGAAACTCCTTTTATATTATGTAGTTCACTTTTAACATCATTTAACATACCTTTTGAATAATATTTACTTATATTATTACAATTTTCTGTTATTTCATCTAAGCAAATTTTATACAATTCCTTTGTTTCATCATATTCAAGACCACATTTTTCCGTAAATTCTACTACTATTTTATAAAATTTATTTTTTTCCAATTAAATCAACTCCTGATTTTTTTTTGGATATTCCTTATTAGAAAATTCAATAATTAAAGTTTTTAATTTTAGAAAATCTATAGGTTTAGATAAATAGTAATTCATTCCAGATTTTAGGCATTTTTCCTTGTCACCTTTTAAAGCATTAGCTGTTAATGCTACTATATAAGCATCTTTATTCAAATCAACACTTTTTCTTATAATGGTAACTGCTTCATAACCATCTATTTCTGGCATTTGACAATCCATAAAAATCAAATCGTATTTTTTATCTTTACATGCTATAACTGCTTCTTTCCCATTTATTGCAAAATCACACTTAAATCCAAGTTTATTAATAAATCTTACAATTAATTTTCTATTTGCTTCTGTATCTTCAACAACTAATATTTTAATTTTTGATCTATGAATTTCTTCCAATACAGAATATTTAGTTATTAACTTACTTTTATTTTTTTCATGTTCATTTGATAAAACTAAAGTAATTACATCATTTAGTTCATTCTTTTTTATTGGTTTATTTAAAAAACCATCAAAACCTGCTTCCCTAGAAATTTTAGCATCGCCTTTTTGAGCTGTAGATGAAATCATAATTAATTTGATATCATCTAATTCATTAAATTCCTTAATCTTATTTGCCAATTCCAATCCATCTATATATGGCATCATATAATCTATTAAAGCAACATCAATATGTCTATCTTTATTTTTCTCAGATAATAATACTTCTATGGCACTTTTACTATCTGATAACTCAAGAATATTACAATCTTTTTCCTTTAAATATTCTTTCAAGATTTGTCTATTTAATCTATTATCATCTATTATTGCAACTCGTTTATTTTTAAGATTAAAATTATTTTCAAACATTGTTTTTTTACTTATTTTACTCTTTTCCAACCACAAATAAAATTTAAATTCTGTTCCTTCTCCAAGTTTACTTTTAACATAAATTTCTCCATTCAAAGTTTCAATAAGCTTTTTAGATATTGAAAGTCCTAAACCTGTACCTCCATACTTTCTGGTAGTTGAAGAATCTGCTTGAGTAAACATATTAAATAATTTTTGAATATTTTCTTTTGCAATACCTATTCCTGTATCTTTCACACTAAAATATATTTTTAACATATTTTCTCTTTCAAAGTCTAATTTACAAGCTATTGTAATTTCACCTTTCTCAGTAAATTTCACTGCATTACTTGTTAAGTTATTTAATATTTGTCTTATCCTTCCAGGATCACCAACTACCATTTCTGGTACGCCAGAATGAATAAGGGGATAAATTTCTAAACCTTTTTCATAAGCTTTTGGTGATAACAACATAGTAGAATCTTCAATAAGTACATGTAAATTAAATGGAATTTTTTCTGTTTCTAGTTTTCCAGCTTCAATTTTTGAATAATCTAAAATATCATTTAGTAAATTAAGTAATATATTTGAAGCATTTTGAATTTCTTTTAAATATTCAGCTTGTTCCAAATTTAAGTCCAAATCCGATAATAATTGCAAATAACCAGCAATTCCATTCATAGGTGTTCTTATTTCATGAGACATATTAGCTAAAAATTGGCTTTTTAGTATATTTGCTGATTCTGCAGCATTCTTTGCCCTAATAATGCTTTCTTCCATCTGTTTTCTTTTAGTGATGTCTAATAAAACTGCAAGTACAGCAGGTTCTTTCTTATATTTAATATCAGTTGTTTTTACAATAAAATCTTTTTTTTCTTTATTTTTCTTTATAAATTCTATTTCATAATCTGAAGGATTTTCACCTTTTTTTCTATTATTAAGTATATCAAGTACTATTTTTTTTGAACTATCTGACAAAAAATCTATAACTTGTTTACCTATTATCTCTTCTTTTGAATAACCCGAAAATTCTATACCAGTTTTATTAATGAATACAATCTTTCCTAGTCTATGAATCATTACTACTTCAGGAGACGAATTTACAATAGCAGAATACCTTTCTTCACTCTCTTTTAACAATATATCAGCTGTAATTTTATCTGTAACATTATAAAAACATTCTATTATACCTATCTTTTCTCCAAATTCATTTATTAAGTAGTCAGAATTTTTTGATATATACCTCAATTCACCATTTTTTATTTTAATTAAACAAATTCTGTTTGATGATAAAACAGTATCATTTTCAATATCGTCTATGTTTGTTGAGCACAATATATTTAAGTATTCATTATAGGTTTTACCTATAACATCTTTTTCCATAAAACCAGTAAGTTTTTCAGCTAATTTATTCCACATTACAATTCTTTTATCATTATTTGAAACTACAACTGCTGAAGGAATTGTATTTATTAACATTTGTCCATACTCATTTTGACACTTTAAAGATTTTTCATATTTTCCTTTCAAAACATGATCAAATCTAGATAATTCCTTGCAAATAATATATCTTGATTCTATTCCATTCCAAATATTAATAAAACAAGAGAGTTCAACAAAACTTACATTACCATTTTTCGTTATTAAGTTAATAAATATAGTCGAGTCATTATCTTTTAGATTATTTAGAAGTATATTAATATCAAGATTTCTATCTGATGGAAAAATAATATCTATATTTTTATTATATAATTCCTCATCCATATATTCACATCTTTTTAGAGCAATTTGATTTGAATATAAAATATTATTGTTTAAATCTGTTATAAATGCATAGTCACTTACTAAATCAATTAATTTTTTTAGGTTTTTATTAGCATCTGATTCCATAAAAGCCCTCCAAAATCAAATTCTATATATTTGTAAAAAAATATTATAGTAATTTGATTAATAACTCTCAAAAAAATAAATCATCATTTCATAATAATAAATCATCATTTCATAATAATAAATCAAATATTAATTGTGATTTTCAGATTTTGAAAATGTGATATTATTTTTCACTACTAATTTATTTCGACAATTTAGCATAATATGATAAGTTTTTTAGAGCCTTCTTAAGGCATAATCAAAAATTTCATAAGATAATTTTTTTCTGAAAATATCAATGCTTTAACAAATTTTCAAAAAAAGTTGACTAGTTTATTTTTTGGCTATCCCTTAGAAAAGCATAATTTTTTCAGGATCCAAATATATATCTATGAACTTATTTTTATTTTTAATTTCATTCCACATATCTTTTGAAACTTCCAATTGAATATTGTATTTTTCTTTGTTCAAAGAATTTTGAACTGCTATAAGATATACTGTTAATTTAAAGGGTGATTCGTTTATATAAGCTATCTCACATTTAATAATATTTTTACTCTCTTTAAGTAATTCACCACATTTAATATGATTTGCCCTGATACCAATACTTGTGATTTTTTTATTAAATTTATTATTAACTTTTAATTTTATACCCCATTCACAAATCATAACTTCATTTTCTGATATTTGATTAACTTTTATTATATTTTTACAGCCTGTCAATTTTGCAGTTATAATATTAGGCGGATTTAAAAAAAGATCATTTTTATCATCAACAGCTTCCACTTTACCTGAATCTATGACAATGATTTTGTCAGATAATCTGTATATTTCATCTATATTATGAGAAACTAAAATAGATGTTCCTTTAAAATCATTTAAAACCTCTTTTATTTCTTTAACCATATAGCTTCTAAGATTCTCATCTAATGCTGAAAAAGGTTCATCAAACATTAATATTTCTGGATTTACAGCTAAAGCTCTTGCTAATGCAACCCTTTGCTGTTGACCACCTGATAATTCAATTGGTAATCTATTTTCCATACCATTTAATTTAACTTGATTAGTCTTATCTTTGATAATCTTATTTCTTTTATTCTTTTCAATACTATTTAATGCAAATCCAATATTTTCTCTAATAGTCATATTAGGAAACAAAGCATAATTTTGAAATAAAAAACCTACTTTTCTATCTTTAACTGAAATATTAATTAACTTATCTGAATCAAATAAAGTTTTATTACCTATTTTTATTATTCCTCTATCAGGTTTTTCAAGTCCTGCAATTAACTTTAATGTCATACTTTTTCCTGAGCCTGAAGCTCCTAATAAACCAATATTCTTACCATCTACATTAAATTTCATCTTCATATAAAATTCTTCAAATTGTTTTTCAATATCAACTAGTATATTCACTTTATCCTCCTAATGAAAACCTAAAAAGTAAATTAACACTTCAATTAGCAAATCATCCAAAGTGCTGATTTTAAAATTTATATAATTTAAAACGCTTATGATTTTGTGTCCAGTAATTTGTTAAAGTCATTACAATTAGAGAAATTATCAAAATTATACAAACCCAAATAAATGCCCTATTCATATTTCCACCTTCAGCTGCAAAAAATATTGCTAGCGGAATTGTCTGAGTTTTTCCAGGAATATTTCCAGCAATCATCAAAGTAGCTCCAAATTCTCCTAAAGCTCTTGCAAATGATAATACAGTTCCAGCTGCTATTCCTGGGAATGATATTGGAACTGTTATTTTCCAGAAAATTCTTAATTCAGGAACACCTAATGTTCTTGCTGCATTTAAAATATTTATATCAATTTGCTCAAAAGAACCTCTTGTAGTTTTATACATTAGTGGAAACGAAACGATTACGGCAGAAATAACAGTTGCATACCAAGAAAATATAATATTCGTATTAAAATATTTAAATAACATACCAAACATTCCATTTTTACCTAATATCAACAGTAAAAAAAATCCTACAACTGTCGGTGGCAATACCATTGGTAATGTAAATATAACATCCAGAATCCCTTTTAATTTACCTTTATAATTACTCATTCTCCATGCAATAAAAATACCTAGAAAAAAAGTTATACATGTAGCAGTTAAAACAGTTTTTAAAGATATCCAAAGAGGTGAATAATCAAATTCCATAATTCAACACTTCCTATAATAATCTATAGTTCTAAAATAATAAATATTACAATTTATTATAAGGTTTAAAAAGGAAAAAATCAAGATAAAATGCAATTTTATTTTTGCAAACTTGCATTTTTTATAATTTCAATATATTTAATTTTGATAATATAGAGATTGTTAAAAATAATTCTATTTATTATTACATGTTATTTCTTCTAATATTGCATTTTGGCATACTAGAAAATCCTAAAAAAATATCCCATTTTTAAAACTTTTGACTCATCATTTTAAAATGCAGATTTATTTTTTTAAAATTTGTTAAACTATGGATAGTTTTGATTCTGCCTAATCAAAACTCATCAATAACTTTCATTATTCTTTTTACATCTATTTCTAATTCATAAAAAATTTTAGACAAGGAACAATAATTAGACAATATTATTTTTAAAATTTGAATTTCACTTATAAATCTTTCATTTAAAATTGACTCACTTACCTCTTTAGACATAATTTCCATAACATTTTTAGAGAACATATCTTTATAAATACTATTCAAATCAAGAATTTTAATTCTATCAATTTTTTTATGTTTATGTATTTTAAAATAATTTTTAATTCTACTAATATCTACTTCACTTTCTATTAATATTTTTTCTATATTTAGTTCTTTATTCTCAAGCATTCCTATAAATAAGTCCGTTGTTGATATTTTTCTTATACTTGAATAATCTAATGCATAACTTATACTTTTCAAAAGTGATTCAGATATACACTCCAAAAATACCTTACTTGAACCATTTTTTGTTTGTCTGTTATAAATTTCATATTCATTTATATTATCCTTATTTATATTACTACTCTCTATATTATTGTTATTTACATTAAAATCATTTAAAGATCCTTTAAGTAAATCTCTTACACTTGAGTTCTTTAAATCAATTACTCCTATAATAAAGTTTTCAATGGATATTATAATTCCCTTTTTATTTTTCAGATTATCAAGTTTTCTTATTTCATAATTAATATTTTGAGATAAATCTATTGTTTTTTTAAAATTGTTCTCCATCTTTTTTTCATGTTTTTTTATTGCTCTATCAAGTTTTACTTTAAACTTATTTCTATATACATTATATTTCTCACATAATTCATCAAATAAAATAGGATAAGATTCTGAAAATGCATAGATAAGATGCACTGAAGTAATAACTTTAGAATCTTGTGCTATTTTAGCAGCACAATTTAATAAATCTATAATCTGGTCATTAAAGTTATTCCAGTTAACATCTTGAGATAGAGTAACATTATATGAAATTCTTGGGTCAACCAAATTTGTTAACTCTTTTGTAATATAACAAGATCCACCAAAATTATAATGCAATCCAGGATGTCCATAATATATAAAAGAAGCCCATATATAATCCTTAGAATTATTATCTAAATTAAGAAATCTTGATTTTTTAAGAGATTCTCCAATAGAATATCCATTAATTAAATTATTATAAAAAATTTCAGAAAAGTTTTTAGATCCAACATCTGTAATTTCCCATAATGAGCCAATAACTCCTAAAGCTCCTGCTAAAATAAATGGTAGTACAGCTCCTTCAAAATTTCTGTTTATATTCTTATTATTATTTAGTTTATCTATTTTAGCTGAAATGCATCCATTTAAATAAACCAATGGGTTTCCAATATCTAAATTTTTAATCATATTTATTGAGAAAAACTCATCATTATTCAAAACAAATACATATTCATCATTTTTTTTTGTTATATGACCTGAATAATGAATAAAAT
>JBDMZA010000554.1:0-2759 GCA_039770155.1 Clostridiales bacterium | reverse complement strand
GATAAGATATGAAATTGGAATTGGTGATAATATGAATGTTAATGTTCTGGGAGGAGATATATTTAATGCTGGAGATGAATCTATAGGTGCAAAAAAATCTACTATAACAGGAACAACTGACATAACATTACCAATTACAATAGATGGTACAAATGATCAATTTTCAATTACAGTTGATGAAGATGGCTCCGAAACTGTAAGTATTGTGAATGGAACATATGAAACTATGGAAGAATTAGTTAATGTTATGCAAAATGGAGTTGATTTATATTTGGGTTCGGGAAAAATTGATATTACTTATCAGGATGAAAAATTAAAACTTTCAAGCACAACAAAAGGTGAAGAATCACTTGTAAGTGTTGACCCAACATCGAGTGCAGCTGCAAGTCTGGGAATAAATGTTGTAACAGCAACAGATGGTGAAGATGGAGGAACAGGTAGTCTTATTGTATGTATGAATGACTTGATTGAAGCTTTAGATGATGGTGATAATGAATTGGTTGGAGAAATGCTTGGTGTAATTGATGATGAAATGAATAATATTTTAAGAGTTAGAGCTGATGTAGGAGCAAGACAAAATAGATTAGAATTAACAAGTAATAGACTTGAAAATGATAATATTAATTTCACAAGGCTCATGAGTCTAAATGAAGATGTTGATATGGCGGAAACTATAATGATGCTTAAAAATGAAGAAAATGTCTATAATGCTTCTCTTTCTGGAGGAGCTAAAATTATAATGCCAACACTAGTTGATTTTTTAAGATGATTTTTTGGTTTTTCCTAAATAAAAGTCCTTCAATAAACGATATTAAATTATATAAATGTTTATGAAGGATTTTTAAGATGCATTTGATATATGAGGAGGATTAGATTAATGAATTTAAATACAAAGCATTTTGGCGAGATTGAAATAGATGAAAAAGGAATCTTAGATTTTCCAGAAGGTTTACCAGGTTTTGAAAACCTAAAGAGATTTATTGTGTTAAACAGAGAAAATGTAGAGATTCCAATAAATTGGCTACAGTCAATTGATGATGGTGAAGTAGTTTTTGTAATTATTGATCCCTTTTATGTGAAAAAGGATTATGATTTTGATATTGATGACGATGAAATTTCTATATTAAAGGTAAAGGAAGTAAAGGATATTCTGATATATTCTATTGTTGTAGTACCTAAAAACATTAAAGATATGACTGCAAATTTAAGGGCACCAATTATTATAAATACTTTAAATAAAAAAGGTAAACAGGTTGTATTACATAATACAGAATATGAAATTAATTTTAAAATATTTAAAGGATAGAAATATGGAGAACCTAAAAAGAATATCAAATTAAGATTTATTTTTTAGATATCCTTAATATAGGGGGGATTTTAATGCTTGTTTTGACCAGAAAGAAGGGTCAGTCTATTATTATAGGTGATAATATAGAAATAAATATTATTGAAGTTCAAGGGGAACAAGTTAAAATTGGTATAAATGCACCGAAAAATATAACAATTCACAGAAATGAGATTTATAAGGAAATTCAAAGAGAAAATAAAAAAGCGACTGATGTTGATTTTAAAGAATTATCTGACTTTATAAATAAAAAAACAATAAATGATAAATAAGGGATGTAAAAAATTGAAGAATGAGGTGGTATATATGAGTAATTTGCAAGAGAAACTATGGAAGGATAAATTTGGTAGCGAATATACAGATGAAAATATGTTTAATCCTTTTTCACTAAATAATAATTATAAAGAGAAATATGGTATTACAAGAGAGGAATTAAACTTTAGATTTATTGCTGGTTTGAATATTATGGAAGGTAATATTTTAGAAATTGGTTGTAATGTAGGAAGTCAGCTTAATTTGTTGCAAAAGATGGGTTTTAAAAGACTATATGGTATAGAATTTCAAGAATATGCAATTGAAAAATCTAAAAAATTTACTGAAAAAATAAATATTATTTATGGTCTGGCAGATGACAGTCCTTTTAAAGATAATTACTTTGATTTGGTTTTTACAAGTGATCTTTTAACGTATATAGAACCTGAAAACATAGGAAAAGTAATGAATGAAATCCATAGATGTTCAAATAAATTTATTTGGGGTTTTGAAAGTTATAATTCTATATATACTGAAGTTAATAAAAATTCTGAAATGGGAAATAAATGGAAAGGCAATTTTTCTAAAATTTATATGGATAAATTTACCGATCTAACCTTGGTAAAGGAAGATTTTTATAGTAGTAAAGATGATAAAAATAAGAAAGTAATGTACTTGCTTAAAAAGAAGTAAGTTATTTTAAGTAAATAAAAAAATCAAATAAAAAAAGAAATTGGAAAAATTATTTCAAATTTCTTTTTTTGATGTCCTTAACCTTTTTTATCAACGATTACTCCAGCAATTTCACAAATGTTTGCAACCATATCCAGAACTTTTTCGGAAGGTAGTTCTCTGATGATCTCATTTGTTTCGGAATTTAGTATTTTAACCATTATTTGTTTTGTCTTTTCATGAATAGAAAATTCAAATTTAGTATTTGTACCCAATACTGCTTTGTTAGCTTTTTCTATTGTTTCAATAATTGTTTTTTCCGAAATGTTAAGTTCTTTTTTATCATAATTACTTAATTTTGAAAGGTTTTTTGTAGCAATATCTATTTTTTTCTCATTTGAATTTGTTTTTGATTCACTATGATGTTTAATATTGCTTTTTACTTGATTATTTGATGATTCAGCATTATCTATTTTCATATAAGATTCCT
>JBDMZA010000553.1:0-6662 GCA_039770155.1 Clostridiales bacterium | reverse complement strand
GTATTATCTCCTAAATTTAAATAATATGACAAAGCAAAACATGAATTATGGGAACTTTGCACAAACAGAAGTTTATATTACTATTTCTTATTTACAGAAATTTTGTAACTTATTTGTAATAAAACGAGCGGTTTTTTACTCTATATTTTTTATATAATATATCGCTAGTTGTGTTCTATCACGCAAAGAAAGTTTATCTAAAATTATAGAGATATTATTTCTTACAGTACCTTCACTTATAAATAATTTTTCTGCAATTTCTTTATTGGATAGTCCCTGACTTATAAGTTCAATTATTTTGTACTCTTTTTCTGTAACATTTAATTTAACTTCCTTTTTATCCTTTTGTACCATACCAGTTAGCATTGTTGCTACTTCTTTTTCTAGCACTACATTTCCAGAATATACAGCCCCAATACTTTTTACTATACTTTCAGAGGAACTGCTCTTTAAAATATAACCTTCTGCTCCATAATTCATAGCATTTTTAATATATTCAGCATCTTTGAAAGTCGTCAACATAAGAACTTTAATATTTTTGTACTGTTCTTTTATTAACCTTGTAGCTTGTACACCATCCATTTTAGGCATTCTAATATCCATTACAACAACATCAGGTATAAAGCTAGCACACACTTTAACTGCTTCTTCTCCATTTGAAGCATATTGAATTTGTTCAATATTATCCTCAGATTCTAAAATCATTTTTAACCCATCTCTTATTAGGGCATCATCATCAACTATTAATATCTTCATTATTAACCACCTAATCTGATTTTGTTTTCAAACTACTTTAAAGGTATATAACAGATTACTGAAAAACCATTGTTTCCGTCAATTGAAATTATTCCATTTTCATTTAAAACTCTACTTTTCATACCTGATATACCAACATTTTCTTTTACTTTTTCACAACCAATACCATTATCTTTATAAGTTAACTTTATATTATTTTTAGTTATCAGGATTTCAATTTTTATATATTTTGCTTTAGAATGTTTAGTAGCATTTGTTAAAAGTTCCTTTATATTAGATTCAACTACAAGGTATTTTGATGATGAAATAATTGATAAATTACCTTTATAATCAAAATCTATATCACAAAATCTAAATTCATTGATAATTTTTTGAATTGACTCTATTCCGATTTTTTTATTCTCTTTAATGTTATATACTGTATTTCTAGTTAACTCCAAAGTCTTTATTAGATTCTCACTACAAACTTTTAATACATTATATACTTTATCTTTATCTTTATTAAAAATTTTTACAGCTCCTTGAATTTGAAATAAAATTCCAGCAATATTGTGTCCAATATTGTCATGTATTTCTCTAGCTATTCTATTTCTTTCTCTGATTTCCGTTAAATGCTCGACATCTTTTTGAAATTTAATAAACTCATTTTGTGTTTTTTCAAGTTTATATCTAAGCTTCCTTTCTTCATCAAGCACTGAAATATAACTGGATTCTTTTTTGTTATATATTCCCAAAATATAACCAATCAAAGCACCAAGAATAATAATTAGTAAACTATTATAATCATTAAAGGAATAAATAAAATATACTATAACAGCTAAAGATAGTATAAATATATTATATTTTTTTTCAAATGAAAAATCCAGAACAGGTATTCCAGCCAAAATAATAAATGTATTATTATACTGGCAAATAATAATAATTAGAACTAAATAAATTAAAGAAATAATAATTTTATTCATATATTTTTCTTTTATTAAGAAAAAGCATACAGCACCTAAAATAGATGCTATGCTATAAAAATCCAAATTTATTTTCGTAATTTGTGTAAAACAAAGCCAAAGTATAATTATAATTCCATAATACTGTTTCATGATAATAAACTGGCTCCTTTTTAAACTTACATTAAAGTAATTATAAAAGATTAATTTTCTTTCATACTTTTGTATTTGTTTTAAATTATTGAATGTTATTTAAGTTAATTCCGTTTTTCTTATCATTCCTGAAGTTAAAAATATACCAATAAATAATACAAGTATTAATATTTCAGGACCTAAATTTGTTATATTATACCCATCATACATTATTTTTCTAACACCTTTCATCAACCAAGTTGTAGGTACAAACAAACCTATTTTTTGCATTATATCTGGCATGGTTTCAGGTGGATAGAAAACACCACCAAGAAATGAAAGTGGACTCGTAATGAAAACAATTGCTACATAAACCTGCAAAGGTTTTTTAAATATTGATATTAACCATATACCTAATGAAATACACAACATTGCAAATATAATGAATAATATATACATACTCCATGAATTTTCACTAAAACTAACTTTGCTAACTGTTTTAAAGAAAATAAATATAACTGATACTTGAATAAATCCTATAAGAAAAAATGCAATTAAATTCTGGAAAATATAATTTTTCAAACTCATTGATGAATAAAAAATTCTTGTAAATGTACCTTTTACCTTATCTTCTAAAATAATTCCTGCTGTAATTACTGACATATACAACATAAAGAAAATTAGTATACTTAATGAAGCTTCTGCCTTTAATTTTTCCTGAATGTCTTTATTATTATTTACATAACCTAACTTACTACTTTTTTGTAACTCTAATAATTTATCAAAGTTTTCCTTATTATAATTACTATTATGTGCTAAACTCTTCATATTGTAAATAAAATTATCTACTTGTGACCTGATGATGTAGAGTTTTTCATTTTCTGTTGCATAAAACTCCTTAATTTTTGCTCCGTTTCCTTTTGTTATATTATATTCAAAACCATCATCAATTACTAAAGCATATTTGACAACATGACTTACAGATTTATCTATTACTTCATCCTCTTCTATATGAATTATCTCAGCCTCAGTACTTTGTAAATTTTCTACTAAAGTTTTTGATAAAATAGTTTTATCATTATCAACTATTCCAAGTTTCATTACTTCTGCGTTATCAGTTGCAAAAACAATAATAAAAATTATTGGAGCAAATAATAGTATTGCAATCTTTATTTTGTTTTTAAAAATTCTAAACATTGCATATTTAAATATTATCATAACTATACCTCCTAAATAATAATATCGTTGTACCATATAATATTAATACAAATATACATAAGACAATTAAAGCTTCAATTAGTATATTTTTTGGATAGTTATATATTATGCCAAATAATAATTGTCTTGCATGATAATTTGGGTTAATTAAGGTAAAGTATTTAGGAATATTTACAGGTACAAGTGAGCCTGACATCATCCCAAATGCAGTTGATAATAACCCAACTAAACCCAGTCCATTTATCATTTTTTTAGTAAACAGACCAATCAAAAGACCAAATCCAATAGATATAACACAATATAAAATTAGTGTTCCAATAATCAAAAGATAATTCCCATCCCAGTTTGCATCAAAAATATATTTAGAACATAAAACTACAATAATTGATATTATAATTAAAAGAAAGGTACATCCAATAGTTTTAGCTAAAATAAAATTGAATTTTCTAATTGGTAATAAGTTATTTCTAATTTCAATATCTGAATTCTGCTTTTTGCTAGTTATTAATACCCCAAATACAGCTCCTAAAAATAATATTTGTAAAGTATTCAAAATAGCATAGTAATCCATAGCGTCTGGTATTTTTGTAGTTTTACTATTTATTTTCTCTATATTATCTTCTTTATCTATAATAACTGGATTACGAACAAGCTTCATTGTTGCATTTTGAGTCTTTATAGATTCAATAAAATTATTTACAAGTGATTCAATATACATTAAATCTGTTTTTCCATATAATTGTATATTTATATTCCCATTATTTTTTTCATCTTGTAATTTTTTAGTTGTATTCTCTTCTATAAAAATAAGGAAGTTTACAGAATCATTCTCTAAAGAATTTAAACCATCATCTTTACTGTTAAGTTTTTTAATGTCAAGTAATTCTATAATTTCTTTTTTTTGTATGAATGCATCAAATGATTTTCCAACAAATTCTTTATCAAGATTTACAATACCAACATTAAATTTACTATCGGTACTGTTTGATATAACTGATTCAAGTCCGGTCCCTACAAAGATAAATAGTAAGTTTGGAAATACTATCAAGATAGCCATTATTCTTATATCTCGAATATATTTTAGAACTTCATAATATGCAACTTTTAAAATTAACATCATACACCTCCTAAAAAAATATTAATCTCTTAGCTTCTTCCCTGTTAGTATTAGAAATACATCTTCTAAATTAGCTTCTTGCATATTTACTTTTGTTATTATACCGCCATTATCACTAATATTATTTAGAATTTTTGAAATATCACTACTTTTTTCTAGGATAATCTCAATTTTATTACCATCCTGGGAAACATCTTTTACTCCAATTACTTTATTGATACCTTCTATAATTGAATAATTTGATTCTATTAAAGTTATTTGAGCTATTTGTTCTTCTTGTACCTGATTAGATAGTTCTGCTATAGTACCCTCGGCTACTGCTCTACCATTGTCCATAATAACTACTCTTTTACATAATGTTTCTACTTCTTCCATGTAATGCGAAGTGTAAATTATCGTTGAACCTATTTTATTTAATTCTTTTATTGATTCTAAAATATAGTTTCTAGATTGTGGGTCAATTCCTACTGTCGGTTCATCCATAATTATTAATCTTGGTTTATGTACTATAGCACATGCAATATTTAGACGCCTTTTCATACCACCAGAATATTTTTTAGGTGAATCATTTCTTCTATCCCAAAGATTTGTAAATTTCAGTGCATCATATATACTGTCTTTAAGTTCTTTACCTTTTAAACCATATAATTCTCCAAAAAATTTAACATTTTCTCTAGCACTAAATTCGTTATATAGAGCCAAATTTTGAGGTACAACACCAATATCTTTTTTAATATCTAATTCATGTTTCTTGATGTCTTTATCAAATATTTTAACAATACCTGATTGTATATCTGTAACACCAATAATAGAATGTATGAATGTTGTTTTACCCGCTCCATTTGGGCCTAATAATCCAACTATTTCACCATCATTTATTGTTAAATTCATATTATCTACAGCTATATTTTCACCATACCTTTTAACTAAATTTTTAACTTCTACAATCATTTAATTTCACCTTCCATCTTATTGTTTTTCTATATCTATTTTAAGTTATATTTACATTGAGAAATAGTTACATATGCAATTATGAAAATGACAAATGTAACGATAAGATAATCATTTTTTATAATACCAATCTGTTCCATTTTATATTCTCCCTTTAAAACACGCTAACAAAACATATGTTCTTATTATATTATACCAAATTTATTATTTTTTTCTAATTCCCTATATTTATTTTTTTCTAATTCCCTATATTTATTTTTTTAATATTTCATAGTAATATTAAATAGTGTAAAAATTCTAAAAATATAGATTCTAAGGATTCTTCAAAACACAAAAAGGTGAATATTATGAATTTAAACAATAAAAATGTAAAAATATATATTTCTAAAATTAATAAAGTTCAGGACTATATTGATGAAAATCTTTATAAAGACTTAACTATAGAAAACCTATCTGCATTAGTTAACTTTTCACCATTTTATTTTCATAGATTATTTAAATTTGTTACAAAAGAATCTATGTATAGTTACATTAAAAGAATACGTTTAGAAAGGGCTTTAGCACTTTTAAAAAATGATGAAGAAAAGAGTATTACTGATATATCTTTATCACTAGGTTTTTCAAATCAAGCTTCTTTTGCAAAAGCCTTTAAAAATAAATATGGAATAAGTGCAAGTGAATTTAGAAAAAGCAAGAATGGACAAGTAAAAAACAATTCTGGAAAAGCAACAAATGATTTAAAGCTTTATAATAATAACAATAATAAAATATTCCCAACATCTATTAAAACCAGTTTTGTAAATGAAAAAAAATTAATTTATATTAGACATACTGGCTCATATAAAGGTAATGAAAAACTTTTTTCTGAACTTTTTAGTAAGTTGTATACATGGGCAAATGCTCGAAATTTAGTTAAGAATGACTCAACATGGCTTTCAATGTATCATGACCGAGGTGATTATACAGAAGATAATAAATTAAGAATAAGTGTTTGCCTTGAAGTTAATGTTGATGTTTGTACAACAGGAATTATTAGTAAATGTATACTCTCAGAAGGAAAATATGGTATTGGACGTTTCGAATTAGCCGCTGATGAATATCAAAGTGCCTGGGATTATATGCTTTATAATTGGCTTCCAGAAAGCGGTTATAAATTAGATGATAAAATTCCATATGAATTATATTTATCTAATGAAAATACCAAGTCCAACAATAAAAGAATTGTATATATCTACATACCAATAATCCCTTTATAAACTTTATGTCTTTAAACTTATTGGAGGTGCTTTTTTTTGAATAAAAAACATGAAAACTTTTCACTTGTAAAAATAGGAACTTTAATCAATAGAGATTTTTCAGCTACTATAAAATTAGAAAAAGATTATATAAAAGGTCTAAAACACTTAGATTTATTTAGTCATATTATAATTTTTATAAATGATGATAATAAAATAAACTATAAGATTCTAAAAATCGATAATATAAATTTTTCAGAAGGTACAATAAAAGTTAACAAAATTAATATTTCAAATAATTCTATATTATAT
>JBDMZA010000552.1:0-7191 GCA_039770155.1 Clostridiales bacterium | reverse complement strand
CCAAAAAATAAACTCTAATTCTCGAGTATGAATTCGCATGATTTAAGCGAACTTCAGACGAAAAGAATTTGGTATTATTTTTTAGGCTCTCCTTATTCAGATCCTTCTTCTTTTTTAGATTCACTAATAACTTTTTGGCTAACCATAGGTGGTGCTTCTTCATATCTTTCAAATTTCATACTAAACTTTCCTCTGCCTTGAGTCATTGATCGTAAATCCGTAGCGTATTTAAACATTTCAGCCATAGGAACTTCTGCTGAAACTTCTTGAATCCCACCTTCTTTTGGATTCATACCCATAATTCTTCCTCTTCTTTTATTTAAATCACCAATAATATCTCCCATATATGATTCAGGAATATAAACAAATACAGATGCTATTGGTTCTAAAAGTACAGGTGAAGCCGCCATTAATCCTTTTTTAAAAGCTTGACTTGCAGCCATTTTAAATGCCATTTCAGATGAATCAACAGAATGATATGAACCATCAATCAAAGTAGCTTTTAGGTTTACAACAGGATATCCAGCTAATACACCTTTTTTGATACTTTCTTTGAGACCTTTCTCAACTGCTGGAAAATATTGTCTCGGTACTGAACCTCCAAATATTTTTTCTTCAAAAGTTAAATTTTCATTTTCTCCTGGTTCAAAAATAATTTTTACATGCCCATATTGCCCATGACCACCTGATTGTTTTTTATGTTTTCCTTCAATCTCAATTTTCTTTTTAATTGTTTCTCTATATGGAACAATAGGATCAACTAATTTTACTGAAGTACCAAATCTTGTTTTTAATTTTGCTACAATTATGTCTAAGTGCTGTTCTCCAACACCAGATATTAATGTTTGATGAGTTTCAGAATTAATTTCAACTTTAAATGTTTGATCTTCATCCTGTAATTTTTGTAAACCAGCACCGATCTTCTCCTCATCACCCTTTGAAACAGGTACAACAGCCAGAGAAATAGCAGGTTCAGGAAATTGTATTTCATCCATTTTAACTTTAATTGATTGATCACACAAAGTATCATTTGTATTTGTTCCAGTTAATTTAGAAACTCCTCCAATATCTCCTGTTACCAATTCACTTACATGTATTTGTTTTTTACCTCTCATAATATATAGAGATGCTATTTTTTCATTCTTCTTAGATGAAGAATTATAAATAACTGAATCAGTTTTAATTTTGCCTGTAATAACTTTAAATAAATTAATTTTACCTACAAAATTATCAGATACCGTCTTAAATACAAATAAGGTTAATTTTTCATCATTACTTATTTTAAGTTCTATTTTATCATCACTATCTTCTTTGTTTAGACTAATTTTATTATTATTTACATGAGAAGGTCCATATTTAGCAATACAATCTAAAACAACTGAAAGTCCTGTATTTTCTGTTGAAGATCCACAAAAAACAGGGATTAAGGAACCGTCTTTTATTCCAATTGATAATCCTTCTTTTAATTCTTCATCTGAAAACGGATCTCCTCCAAAATATTTTTCCATCAATTCTTCACTTGATTCTGCTATTGCTTCATTTAATTTCTCTTTAATTTCTTCAACACTGTCTTTTAAATCGTCTGGAATATCAATATCTAATTCTTTGCCTTTTTCAAACTTCTTTGCCTTCATATTTAATACATCTACATATCCTATAAATTTTTCACCCTGTATAATTGGTAATTGCAAAGCAACTACACCATTTCCATACATTTCAATCAATTTGTTATAAACACTTGTAAAATCAGCATTTTCCTCATCCATTTTATTGATAAATACAAATTTTGCCAAATTATTTTCTTTTGCAAAATCAAAAGACTTCTCGGTACCTACTGCTACACCATCTTTAGCACCAACTACAATCAACGCTGATTCTGATACTTTTATAGCTTGTATAACTTCTCCTACGAAATCAAAATAACCTGGTGTATCCAAAAAATTAATTTTACATCCACCAATTTCAACTGGTGCTAATGCCATATTAACTGATATTTTTCTTTTAATTTCTTCGGGGTCATAGTCTGTAGTGGTTGTTCCATCTAAAACCTTACCCAATCGATCGGTAACTCCAACATTATTTAATACAGCTTCTATGAAACTAGTTTTACCTGCACCACCATGAGATAATAAACATACATTTCTTATCATTTTACTTTCATAAGTCTTCATTATAGGAATCCCCCTTTTATTTTGTGTACTAAATACAAGCATAACTACTATAATTTATGAGATCCTAAAAAATAATATTGCATTTTTCGTCTTAAAAATACTTGTTATTTTTTTGACATCCCTTAAGTAATTAAATATATAAATCACAAAGAATAGGCAAAATTATTACTATTCCTTGAATTAGACATATGATAATCTGAAAAATCTCAATATCAGGGAACTTATTTTAAATATTGTACCATTTTTTCACTTCTATATTAAATACTTTTTTCTCTAATGTAACATTTTTTTTAAAATAGTAAATTTATAATTGATTTTTATTGATTATTTAATTATCTTAACTTATAATCAAAATAGTTTACAAAATATTTTTCCATTTATCTTAAGAAAACTAAAAATATATTACTATGATTCATTTTCATAATAACTACTTTTTAGTTATTCTAAATAAAAGAAGTTTGTTGTCCGTTTTTTGTATTTTACTATAACATTATATAAAATATAGCATATCGAAGCAAATAGCTTCAAAAAAATTTCTTAAATGCATTTAAAAATCAAAGAATATATGTAGCTATTTATATCGATAAAATTTATAAAATACTTTTTCTGTACCACAGTATTAAACAGCTTTATTTATTAAAAATAATTATATATCAAAGAAAATAACTATAGTTAAATTTTTTCCTAAAAACAACCACGCTACATTATAAAATATATGTTTAATTTTATAATATTATTTATTTTAGTGGAAATATACAATTATTGTTCTCAACATTACACTAAAGCATTTATTGTAACTCTCACTTGACAATTAACTTTCATAAATGTAAATTAAACTAGTAGTTTTGTAGTATTGTTATTTTTATCTTTTATTAGAAAGTGAGTATATATGAATATAAAAAACATAGCAATTATAGGTTTAGGACTTATTGGAGGTTCACTGGCTAAGGCGCTACGAGAGAAAGTTGGCATAAATAAAATATATGCAGTAAATAGAAGTTTTAAATCAATAGAATTAGCATTATCTGATGGTGTAATAGATGAAGGTTTTGAATCATTAAATGATACAATTTATAGTTGTGATATTATTTTTCTATGTACATCAGTTACAAAGTCAATTGATTATATTAATTTATTAAAGAAAAACATAAGTAATAAAACAATAGTTACAGATGTAGGTAGTACTAAATCAGAATTAACAAAATATATAGACAACCTTGACAATAAAATAAATTTTATTGGTGGTCATCCTATGGCTGGTTCTGAAGCAAGTGGATATAGTGCAAGTTACTCACATTTATTTGAAAATGCATACTATGTTATTACACCCAGTAAATTTACAGCAGAAGATTCAATACAGTTATTAGTTACAATTGTAGAAAAAATCGGAGCTTTACCTATTGTTATAGATTCAGTAAAGCATGATATAATAACAGGCAGTATCAGTCATATTCCTCACATAGTTGCTTCTGCTCTTGTAAATCTTGTAAAAGAAACTGATAATGATGGTTTAATGAAAGAACTTGCAGTTGGAGGATTTAAAGATATTACCAGAATTGCCTCATCTAATCCTGAAATTTGGGAAAGTATAATAATAAGTAATAAAGATGAAATTAAAAATATACTAACTAAGTACATAAAATTGCTAAACAATTTTTTAGAATTTATCGATAAAGAGCATATAGAAGATATATATAATTTTTTAAATGAAGCAAAATCTTTTAGAGATTCTTTTGCAGAATCTAAAAAAAATCCTCTTTATCCTACACTAGAATTAGCTGTAGATGTTATGGACAAACCTGGTACTATTGGTGAAATAGCCACAATTCTTGGTAATAATAATATAAATATAAAAAATCTACATGTGTCAAATAGCAGAGAATATGAAGAAGGTTGTATTATAATTACACTCTCAGATTATAAAAGCATTAATAATGCTATCAATATTCTTACAGAAGAAGGTTATACAATATTATATAAGTCACAAAAATTTTATACTAATATGTAGGGACATCTGAAAAATAAATCTAAATTTTAAATATCATTCTTCACACCTGAAAATAACTAGTCGATTATATTTCATTACTAGAGAATGACAATTTATTTTTTGATATACCTTAGGCATAATCAAAAATTTCATAAGACAACTTTTTTCTGAAAATGCCGATGCTTTAACGGATTTTTAAAAAAAGTTGACTAGTTTATTTTTTGATTATACCTTATAGTGGAAAATATAAACGGACTTAAGGAATGGAGGAAATCATTGTGTTAATTGAACAAAGAGACTCTTTAATAGGTGAAATTAATGTCCCTGGTGATAAATCAATTTCACATAGAGCAATTGTCTTTGCATCTATTGCAAAGGGACTAACTGAAATTGAAGGTTTATTAATAGGCGAAGATTGTCTTAGAACTATCGATTGTTTTAGAAAAATGAATGTTAGTATTGATATTTTATCCAATAATAAAGTACATGTACATGGTAATGGACTTTTTGGTTTAAAACCTCCAACAAGTATTTTAAATACAGGAAGATCTGGAACTTCATTAAGACTTATTTTAGGTATCCTATCTGGTCAATCCTTTAATTCTTCAATAACAAGACAAGAGTCTGTAATAAAAAAACCTGTAGGAAGAGTAGTTTATTCATTAAAAAAAATGGGAGCTTCAATAAGCGGTAAAGATCATGGTAAATATTGTCCTCTTCAAGTATCTCCATCAACACTTAATGGTATAACAGAAGAATTACATCCCTATGACACCCACATAAAGTCTCCATTACTTCTCGCAGGTCTCTATGCAAATGGTAAAACAAAAGTTTTTGAAGTAGCTAAATCAAGAGATCATTCAGAATTAATGTTAAATTATTTTGGTGCAAATATAAAAGTTGATGGATTATCAGTTACGTCAAATCCTGTTGAAAATCTTTATGGTCAAAAAATAATTGTTCCTGGCGACATTTCTATGGCTGCTTTCTTTATAACAGCAGGAATTTTAACCGAAAATTCCTGTATAACTATAAAAAATGTTGGAATCAATCCCACAAGAACAGGTATACTTGATGTATATAAATCAATGGGAGCAAATATTGAATTATTAAATGAACATGATCTTTCTAATGAAAAAGTTGCAGATATTAAAGTATCCTCTTCATCTCTTAAAGGTACTATAGTTAAAGGTGAAATGATTCCGACTTTATTTGATGAAATACCTGTTATAGCAGTTGCCGCAACTATGGCCAAAGGAACTACTGAAATAAAAAATCTTAAAGGTTTTAAAATTAAAACTTCAGGTAAATTAACTTCACTAGTAAAAGAACTTTCGAAAATGGGTGCAAATATAAGAGAAACGGACGATTCACTTATTATAGAAGGTGGTATTAAACCTCTTAAAGGTACAGTAGTAGAAAGTTCCAATGATTATTCCACAGCAATGGCATTATCTGTCGCAGGCTTAATTGCAAGTAAGGAAACAATGGTAAGAAAAGCTCAGATTGTTGATGTAGTTTTTCCAGAATTTTTATCTACATTAAATAGTTTATAAGGAATATCCAAAAAATAAACATCTAAGGCATAATCAAAAATTTCATAAGACATTTTTTTTCTGAAAATATCGATGGTTTAACGAATTTTCAAAAAAAGTTGACTAGTTTATTTTTTGATTCTGCCTAATTCTTTAGTATATATTTGTACAATTTAAGTAATCTTCAGACGTAAAGAATTCGATATTATTTTTCAGGTCATCCTAAATATTCCCAAATAATAAATGACTTCTTTTATTTAAAAGGAAGTCATTTGTTATTATAAAATTTTTCATTTAATTTATATCCTAAAACCATTAAACTATCACTTAAATGAACATTCTCTATCACAACATCCTGTTTTAATTTTAAATCCATTGGTGAAAAGTTCCATAAGCCTTTAACTCCTAATGCTACTATTCTTTCAGCTAAAATTGATGTTTGTGAATATGGAACACACAAAATAGCTATATTAATCTTATTTTCTAAAACAAAATCATCTAAAATATCTGCATCTTTAACTTCTAATCCATTAATTTCAGTTCCAATTAAATTTTTATCATTATCAAAAATACCAACTAGTTTAAACCCTCTTTTTTCAAAATTCGAATAATTTGCTAATGCTTGCCCCATGTTTCCAGCTCCAATAATTATTGCTTTATAGTCATTGCCTAAACCCAAAATATTTCCTATTTCTTTATAAAGTAACTCAACATTGTAACCATAACCTTGTTGACCAAATCCACCAAAGCAGTTTAAATCTTGCCTTATTTGAGATGCTGTTATTCCCATTCTTTCACTTAATTCCTTTGATGATATTCTTTTTATATCCATTTTAAGCAAATCATATAAATACCTATAGTATCTTGGTAATCTTTTTATTACAGCAATAGAAATTTTTTTCTTTGAATCCATTATATCCTCCTAAAAAGCACCTAAATGTCCTTACACTTTACTATAAATCAAAAATAATATCACCATTTTCAAAATCTGAGAATTACTAAATATGAGAAAAATATGATATTATTTTTTAGGTTCTTTTATGTAATCTATTATTCAAAATACAAAAACGCTATGTAATTATAACAACACCTATTTTTTTTGTCAATATTAAGAAACAAGTAATATACAAATAAAACATAAATATGTTAATTTTTACAGATAACCCCCATTATCTATTATTTAAATAATAAATCATGGGGGAAAGTAAATAATTTTTAGTATATACAGATTATCTTTTATGATGTCCCTATTTTGTTTTATTCATTATAAAACATTTGATCATGGCTTACTCCAAAATATTCACATAATCTTAATCTAGATTGGAGTCTAGGACAAACACTATTTTTTTCAATTAACCTTAATTCTGATACTGAAATATTAACAGCTTCTGCTAATTCTTTCTGTAATAAATTTTTCCAAACTCTGTACTTTTGTACATTATTCTTTAATGGTTTCTTCTTATTTGCCATCTGAAAAATCACCTCTTATCTTTTGCAT
>JBDMZA010000551.1:0-3721 GCA_039770155.1 Clostridiales bacterium | reverse complement strand
TGCTTCCATTTAAAATCAATATTTTCCATTTTACACCTTTAAAACTTTCTCTTTTTCTTTCAATTATATCATGATATTTTTTTTGCAACACAACCATTAATGTAATTCCAATAAGAGTAAAAACATATATTCAAAAGAGTTTTGTATCATTAATTAAAGAATTGCATAATTGCTCACTAGAATCAGAAAAATATAGTTATGAAGCTATTGATAGTGCAATATTCTATGAAAACTATCCAATAGAAGAGAGTATAAAACACTTATATGATAGCGATGAAAGCAGATTTAGCAATATTAAATTTTATGATCAATTGCATACCAGTTTAAATCTTTTTGTAATACCTTTTGAAACTACAGCCATAAAACTTACATATAATTCATTATGCTTTGATGATAGAACTATTGAAAATATTGCTGATAATATTATTTATATAATTGATCAATTATTAGATAATATAAATAATATTGATGAAATTAAAATAATATAGGGGTGATTTTAATGGAATTAACATGGTATGGGCATTCATTTTTTCTTCTTACTTCACATAGTGGGGTTAAAATAGCAACGGATCCATTTGGAGAAGGTATTGGATACATGTGCCAGATATTTCAGCTGACATTGTAACAATAAGTCATAATCATTATGACCACAATAAAACTGAAGTAATTAAGGGTTCTCCCAAGATTATTAAAACAAATGGAATTTTTGAAGAAAAAAACATTAAAATAAAAGGAATCATTTCTTCACATGGCTTTGTATTAGGTAAAAATATAATATACATATACACAATAGATAATTTAAAAGTCTGTCACCTGGGTGATTTAGGTAATAGCTTAGACGAAAAACAATTATCTGAGATTGGTAATGTAGATATTTTAATAACTCCAATAGGAGGTGGAGGAATGGTGTTGAACTATAAAAAAGCTATAGAATGTGTAGATAAGTTAAAACCCAAAATCACCATTCCAATGCATTACAAAACCAGAATGATTAGCAAACAATTTTTTGCACTGGCAAATGATAAAAAATTTATAAGAGATACTAAAGCCATTTATTCAAATAAACAAAAAATTGAATTAAATAAAAATACAATTAAAGATTATAATTCATTTTTAATTATGAATTATAATTAACGGGATTTGGAGATCGAAAATCAATGCAAATAAAAATTTTTAACAAAAATGAATATCGTTTTCTTTTTAGTATATGTTCAGTACTTGGGCTTAGACAATTAGCAATGCTTCTAGTAATGCCAATTATAGCTATATATGCTCAAGGGCTGTAGTGTAGTACACTAATGTTGTCAGTTTAAGCCCAAATAGTAGAATAAGAAATATATGGATAATAATGCAATCCACAAATTTTCTAAAAACTTTGAT
This sequence comes from Clostridiales bacterium, assembly GCA_039770155.1. Lineage (GTDB taxonomy): Bacteria > Bacillota > Clostridia > Acetivibrionales > JBDMZA01 > JBDMZA01. Next base: position 2,341 of record JBDMZA010000551.1, on the reverse strand, counting down.
TTAATCAAATCCCATATATTAACACATATTACTTTAGATGTGCTTAAACTGACAGCATTGCCCTTTAACCATACATTATAAATAGTTGGAGAAAATGGTATTTTATCAACAAATGAGTATTGGGATTTTCAAGCACCTGTATACATTCAAAAAAGAAAAATGCCTAGATTCAGTTCTAAGTGGGAGTCTCATTATTATTTACATAATCAGGTTTTATATGACATTGCAAAAGATGATTTGAGACTTTGTGGTGTGTTTATAGAAAGTAAAAATGTTTATGAGTATTTTAAAATAGTGATTTTACAATAGTCTTAGAAGAAATAAATATTTTTAAGGAGGCATAGAAATGAACTGGTTTGTAAAAAAATCTTCATTTAAATATTATTATTATGATAAAAAGCATGGTTTAAAAGTTGAATCAAATAAAATAGTGATGAGTACGATTTTGATTACTACTCATTAAATGAGATGATATATGCATTGAAATATAATAGTAATATTAATGTTGATCATAATATGTCTGCACAACATATAAATTATGTTGTGCAGCTTTATAACTTTGCAGAAAAAGAAATTACTGGAGGTGTATATAGTGGAGAACAAAAAGCCATTTGTATCTGTAATTATTCCCGCATATAATGCTGAAAAACATATTGAAAGATGTATAAAAAGCTTGATTAATCAAAATTATCCCAAAAATAAGTTAGAGATTATTGTAATTAATAATAACTCATCTGACTCAACAAAAAGTATTTTAAAAAAATATTCAGTTATATATAAATTTGAAGGAATACCAGGTCCATCAGCTGCTAGAAACAAAGGATTAAAGATTGCTAGAGGTAAATATATTTTATTGCTTGATGCAGATTGTGTTGCAACAAAAAATTGGATTCTAAATCATATAAAGGCGCATCAAATGCTATTTGAAGAAGATCGTTCTTACAAAATTGTTGGAGGTGGTATAGCAGGAATTAATGAAAATTATTGGTCTATGTGTGATGACTTTGGTTCTTGGACAAATGAACATCCTAAGATGCCACCAAAAAAAGATTTGTTTTATTTTCCAACTGCAAATATGAGTTTTTCTAGAGAATTAATAGATAAGCATCATATATATTTTGATAAGGATTTAAAGTTTGGCGAAGATATTGATTTTTGTAATAATGTAAAAAAAAGAAATTATAAAATATATTTTGAGCCTGAGGCAAAGCTGTTTCATATAAATAGAACAACCGTTGCAGCATTTATGAAACATGCCAAAAATTGGGCGATTTCTGAAATAAGTTTACAGAAAAAAGGTATAATTAATAGATTAGATATGAGTAATAGTCGATTAATAATCCATTACTCAAAAGATTTTTTGAAAAATATAACTAAAATTTTAATTAATAGTTTAAAATGTAAAAGATTCAAAATAATGTTATATTATCCTTGGATTGTATTAAATCAATTTGTGTTTTTTTCCGAGTGCTATAAGTTAATAACAAATTATAAGAAAGGAATTAAGTATGAAAAAGCTTTATAGTATTATTATATCATCAGGATTATTTTTTTTGTTCTTTTTTGCAATTGGAAATTTTATGCCAATATTAAGCTTATATTTAAAAGATATATTAAAATTCTCAAACCAACAAACAGGATTAATAATGTCATTAGTATTGGTATCATCTTTGCTATCTCCACTTTTAAGTAGCTTTGTTATTGATAGGATAATAACGAAAAAGTGGTTGTTATTTATTTGTAGTTTATTTTCAGCAGGATTACTATTTAATTTGTCTTATTGCAAAAGTTATTTTGCTTTTATGATATCTTATGTATTATATATAGTTTTCAGTTCACCTGTTTTGGGGATAATAATAGCATTAGCACTAGATAAAATAGATAATAAAGATAACTTTGGAAAAGTTAGATTATTTGGAACATTAGGTTGGATATTTGCAAGTATGTTCTTTGGATTCTTTTGGATAGATAGATTTGGATACGACAGATTAGGGGATAGTTTTATTTTTGCGGGTATATCTTTTTTATGCTTTGCAATTTTTGCACTAACTTTGAGAGATGATAAATTGAAAGATAGATTAGTAGTAAATAAAAGAAAAAGTATACTTAACTTGATTCCAAGAGATGCTTTAAAGGATTTATCGAAACCGAATTTAAGAAGTGCTCTTCTATTATATTTTATTGGTTATTTGTTAGAATCGATAAATATTTTTGGTGCAAGTCCATTTTTAAAACAAATAGGTGTTAACCCAACTTTCCTTTAGAACAAGCTTAAATTTAGTAATAGCTTAAAACATCATTTTATTTCGGGCACTACAATCTCCGTTTCTCTCTGTAAATC
>JBDMZA010000550.1:0-6929 GCA_039770155.1 Clostridiales bacterium | reverse complement strand
GCTAAAGGAGAATTGATAAGATATGAAATGACTAATAGCAAATTTAGTATTGTATTAATTAAGATAAAAAATTTAAATTATTATATAGATAAGTATGGATTAAAATGTTCAGATTATATAAACAAAGAAATTGCTAAACTACTAGTAGATAATACAAGATGTACAGATAATATTGCAAAATGGGATGATGACAAATTTATATTATTATTAACTGAAACTATCTTAGTTAAGGCAAAAAACTTTGTAGAAAGGATTAAAGAAATTATTATAGATAAAGATATTTTTTTTAATGGACATTTAATTGAATTAGATTTGATTTTTGGTTTGAGTGAAATTGATAAGGAAATGAAAATTGAAGATTGTATAAAATATACTTCAGAATTAATGAGAAATAAGGAAGTCCAAGGTGATTCTACTTTATTAATAGGTTCGCCATAAAAATAATATGTTTGGAGTGGGCAATATGATAAACATTCCTGGTTATAATATTTTAGAAAAAATATATGAAAGCTCTCAACATAAAATATTTAAAGGTATCTGTCTTAATGATGGCTTAAAGGTTATTATAAAAGTTTTAAATCATAGTGTATTACATGATAATTATCAATACTTTAAAAATGAGTATAGTATTTTAAAAAATCTTGAACACATTGGTGAAGTAATATTTTGCTATGAATTTTTAGAATATAATGATAAAAAAATAATTGTATTAGAGGATATCAATGGAGTTTCTTTAGATAAGATAATTGATAATAATATGATGAAAAATGTAAGGAAACGAGTAGAATTGGCATTGAGAATAGTTGAAGCATTAAATAATATACATGAATCAAATATAATTCACAAAAATATTAATGATAGTAATATAATACTTAATATAGAAAATAATATGATGAGAATAATAGATTACAAATTATCTACTTTTTCTAAGAGATACTACAGAAAGTTTTTAGATGATAAAATTGATGGAGTTGATATCAGATTTATTCCGCCTGAACAAAGTGTATTTAATAATAGATTAACAGATTATAGAAGTGATTATTTTTCAATAGGAGTTGTTTTATATCGTTTGTTTACAGGGGAATTTCCCTTTGACTGTAGTAATTGGAATGAATTAGTTGAAGCTCATTTTAATTTAACACCTCAGGAACCTATTAAAATAAATAGTCAAATACCAAAGTTTTTAAGCCAAATTATTATGAAGTTGATAAGTAAAGAGAGTGATAAACGCTACCAAAGCGGAATAGGCATTATGAATGACTTGAAAATTGTTTTGGACATATTAAATAATAAAGTCATTGATAATAATATACAATTGGCCAAAAAAGATTATTTACAAGAATATGATTTAATTAAAAAGATATATGGTTATGAAAAAGAGATTAAATTAATAAATAATACACTAGGAAAGTGTTTTTCTGGTAGTAAAGATATAATTGTACTTTCTGGTAATTATATTTCTGATAAACTAGATATAATTAGGAGTTTGATGGAGTTAATTAAAAAAAATAATGGAAATATAATAATAGGAAGATATTATAATAATAGTTTTAGTAAACCATATTCCGGAATTGTAGATGCAATAAATCAATTAGCAAAGAAAATAGCTGGTGAGTTAAACAAAAATGATGACTTTGATAATTATTTTTGGAAAATAATAAATAACAGTAAAGTTATAACTGATTTATTTGATGAATTTGACAAAATAGTAAGTAGAAAAGAATCTATGCCTGTGCATTCAATTGAAGACAATAAAAACAGGTTTTATTATGTAATGCAAGAATTTATTAAAATTTTTGCAACTAAAGATAAACCATTAATTATTGTTTTACAAGATTTCCATTTTGCAGATAGAAGTTCTGTTGAACTTATTTCAAGAATTTTTAGTGACTCTGAATTATCTTATGTAACTCTTCTTTTAATATGTGAACAAAACGAATTTAAATGTGATGAAACTCTAAAAGAATTTAGAAAAATTCAAAATTTTAATTTTTATAATGAAATTGTATTTAAAGAAATAAGCAAAAAGGATTTATATTCATTAGTAAAATATTTATTTGATTTTGATACAAAAAACACTATTGATTTAGTCAATATAATTATTAGTTTTTATGATAATAAATTGGGTAATTTAAAAAAATTATTAAAAATATTTATAAAAAATAAATTTATTTTTTATGATGGAAAATGGAAATTTGATAAGAAAAAAATATATAGTGAATTTAAATTTAATAACATAAATGACTATGTAAAATATAATATATCAGGTCTAAATGAAGAAACAAAAGAAATTCTATATATATTTTCTTCTGTAGTAGAGGATTTTAAATTTAATTATATAGAAGAATTGATTGGTAAAAGTCATAGAGAAATATATACAAATATTGCAAAATTAATAGAAAACGATATCATCGAAAGAGTAAATGATTCTTATATTTTTATAAATAATGAATTAAAATCCTATGTATATAAAAATATTGACAAAGTAAAAAGGAATAAAATTCATTTAAATATTGCTAGATCTCAATTAAAGTATTATAAAAATAGTAGAGAGCAACTCTACAGGATTTTAAATCATTTTGATAAATCAAAAGAAATTATATCTAAAAATGAAAACTTTGAATTGGTTAAATTATTTTATAAAGCAGGATTAAATTCAATAGAATCAACTTCATATTATGAGGCATATATACTTCTTATGAATTCGAAAAAGTTGTTAAATCATAATAGTTGGAATGATTTTTATGTATTGATGTATGATATTTATTTTAAATTAAGTGAAATGTCACTCATGGCAAAAGATTATGAATATTGTGAAAAAATATGTAATCTATTATTATCAAAATCGAAGACAGTAAATGAAAAGACTAATATTTATGGTATTTTACTAAAAAATTATTTTCATATGAATAATTCGATAAAATTGGAAAAATCAATTTATGAAGTAATGAATCTTAATGATATAAGAGTTCCAAAAAAAATTAGAATTTATCATTTATTATATGAAGCATTTATTTTCAATTTAATAGCATATAAACTGAAAAAAAATGATAAATTAAGTAAATTAGTTGACATGGAATTTAATGAGGATATAACAAAAAAATCATTTATGAAAGTTACAGAAACTATTTCAGATATATGTTTTTTTTCAGATAATAATAAATTTATTTATGTATTATTGAAAAGGTTTAGTTATATTATTAAAAATGGGAACTTTAGAGAAAGTATTTTTGTCTATATATTTGCATCTATTATTATAAATATGTTCAGAAGTGATTTAAAACTTTCTTATAGATTTACAAAAGTTTCATTTATGTTATTAGATAAATATGATATGAAAATATATAATTTAAAATCAAGATATTATTATAATGTTTTTCTTAGACATTCTTTCGAACCAGTAAAAAATACAATAGAACCTTTGAAGTTTCTTTTTGAAACATCCTTTGAATTTGGAGATATTAATTTCAGCTATGCTTCAGCAGCAATGTCTTTATATATATCATTTTTATCTGGTATTGAATTAAAAGGATTAGTAGTACAAATAGATAAATATAGTAAAATTTTAAAGAGATTTGGAAATGAAGTTGATTTAAGTAGTTTTAAACAGTTTAGTGTGATTTTAGATTCTTTAATGCATTACAATGAAGATGAAAAAAAGGAAGTAAAAATAGAAATTTTGAATAATAATAAATTAAACTATTTTAATCAACAAAAATTAATAACTACAATAATATTTATGATTAAAAGTTATAGCATATATATATTACAGGATATAATTAGTGATGAAGAAATTGAGAAACATTTTAAAAAAACTAAACCAGATATTGATAAAAAATTGAATTATATAAGTTTACATTATTATTTTATCGAAAGTTTATTTTTATTGAAAATATATGATAAAAAATCAATTAAAGATAAAAAGATAATAGAATTAAAGGTAAAAAGGATATCAAAATATTTGAGAAAAGTATCTGAATTCTGTAGCTATAATTATTCCCATAAATATTATATTATACAAGCTGAATTTGCAAGAGTGAAAAAACAATATGAAATAGCTAAAAAAAATTATAATAATGCTTTAGATAGTGTCATAAAAACAGATTATACAAATGAAGAGGCAATGTGCTATGAACTTGTAGCAAAATTTTATATTCAACATGGAAATGATACTTTAGCTATAATTTATTTAAAAAGATCTTATGGGTGTTATAAAAAATGGGGTGCAATTGCTAAATACGAAAGTTTAAGAAATAAATATCCGAAATATTTTAAAAAAAGCATATCGAAAAGTAATTTAGAGAAAATAACCATAGGAAAAAGTGTTACCAATGTTAAGAATTATGATTTAGAATATGTTTTAAAAGTTTCTCAAGAAATTTCTGGAGAACTTGAAAATATGTCTTTTATTAAAAAGATTCTTGATATTTCAATTAATCTTATAAAATCAGAATCTGTCTCATTTCTAACTGTTGTTAATGGAGAAATTATACTAATGGCATTATTGAAAAAAAATGAAAAAATAAGATTTTTTGATAATATTCAGATAGATGAAGATAATAAATATTTGGCCTATAAAGTAGTTGAAATATGTGCAACTTCAAGGAAAAAAGTTATTGTTGGAGATGCTATAAATAATATGGTTTATAACAAGGATGACTATATAAAGAATAATTATTCCAAATCTATATTATGTTTACCCATCAAGAATAATAATGAAATTGAGGCATTACTGTACTTTGAGAATAATACCAATTGCAATGCTTTTAATGTTTTTAGTTACAAATATATCGATATTTTTTTGGATCAGATAAGTATTTCATACAATAATGTGCATAAATATGAATTATATAGGCAAAAAGGTACATATTTAGAAAATAGAGTTAAAAATAAAAGTCATGAGATACAAATTGCAACAAAAAACTATAATGAAACTTATGAAAATTCTGAAAAACTTATTAACTTAGATGTAATGACAGGAATAATTAATAGAGATGAGTTTTTGTTAAGACTAGAAAGATTAATAAATGAATCTGAAAGTGATGTATTAAAAATTATTATATATAAGATTGAGAATTTGAGTAATATTAATGATAGTTTTGGTTTTGAATATGGAGATTTTGTGATAGTTAAATCAGTAAATTTAATTCGGAATAATTTTGAACAAATTAATAATTTAGCACGATGGGGAGGTAATATATTTATTTTCATTTTAATTAATAAAGACTTAAAAAAATCAAAACTTCTAACTGAAGAAATAAAAAATAAGTTAGAAAATTTTGATTTTATAAAAGATAAAAATAGTATTAAAATAAAGCTCGCTATAAATATATTCGAACATAAAAATACTATTTCATCAGAAAAATTTGTTATAGATGCATTAAATGATTTTGAAAATCTTCATAATTCTTTTCACCTTTAAATTTCCTTAAACACGGGAATTCATATTCGAGAATTAGAGTTATTTTCAGGTAATATAAACCATATGGCGAAGTAGATTATTATAGTTACAGGAAATAATAAAGTTAATATTACAGTTGATATTCTTAAGATACTAACATCTAAGTTTAAATAATTTGATAATCCTGAACATACACCAAGAAATTTACAATCTTCTTTTGAAAGATATAATTTTTTTTTCATATTTATATTCTCCTATCTTATAATTTATATTTTTAAGTATCTAATTTATATTTCTACTAAATTAAATAGTTAGATTAAGGGATATCCGAAAAATAAATCTATATTTTTAGATTTCCTAATAATAGATACGTAGAAAAAAACTTTTTGTCTGATTATTAATAATGAAATTAATGCACGAAAGACTTGCATAAAAATCATATATATATTAAAAATATTAGTATTTATTGAATTATATACTCGATATATGAAATGTATATGTGTATAACTTGCAAAAAGTTTTTTTTTGTGCTAATATATTTTATAGAAAGAGTTATTAAAAAATAAATTATTACTATGTTGTAATAATCAAACTAGCAGAGAAGCTTTTTATCAGAATTTTTATATTCTGATTTAGAAAGCTTTATTTTTTAAGTTAACATAAGGGAGGCTTTACTATGAAAAATAAGAACAACTACTTAAATAAAAGAAAATATGTAGAGTTGTCTCTGCCAGTAGCTCCAACATGTAATATGATGTGTAGTTTCTGTACAAAAAATATTGAGTGTTTGTGCAATGTGGATGAGCCCAAATATATTAGAAGAATTTTAACTCCTAGGCAAGCTGTGAAATATGCAATTGAAAATGTTACAAGTAATAAAAATATTAATACTATATTAATAAATGGGCCAGGAGAGCCATTGGCTAATTTACAAACTTTTGAAGTTTTAAGAAGATTAAATAAATTTTTACCAACATATTTTTATTCTATAAGTTCAAATGGCCTTGATTTATATGATAAAATTGATTTGTTGGCAGAATTAAATGTAAATTCGATTTTAGTATCATTTAATGCAATCTATAATGAAACAATATCAGTTTTATATTCCAGAATAATTAAAAACAATGAAATAATTAATGATTCAATAAAGATAAAAGAAGAATTGATGAAAGGTCAAATAGAGGGTATAAAAAAATGTATTGATTATGGCATAAAATTAAAGGTAAGATGTATGTTTTTTCCAGGGATAAATGATAATGATATTATTTCTATTACTAGTATATGTAAACAGTTAGGAGTTGAAGACATAGAGTATATTTCATGTTATCCTAGTGGAAAGTTAAAAAATATTCATATTCCTACACTAAAAGATCTAGAAGATAAAAAAGAAGAAGTAAGTAGATTATTGAAGTCTTTAGGTGAAGAAAACTTTTAGGAGAACCTAAAAAATAATACCAAATTCTTTTCGTCTGAAGTTCGCTTAAATCGTGCGAATTCATACTCGAAAATTTGAGTTTATTTTTTGGAT
>JBDMZA010000549.1:0-7448 GCA_039770155.1 Clostridiales bacterium | reverse complement strand
GGATAGGGTACAAGAATCTAAGTGTAGATTTGATTTACAGGATTCAAAAATATCAAATATAATTGATAATAAAACCAATATCAACAACAAAATAATTTTAAAAATAAAACCTATTGGATATTATAAATATTTAAGCAAAAAACAATCTATTATATTTGAAAATAAATTTAACTTTAAAAAATTATATAACTTTTCACATGGAAGAGTTTTATGGTGGTTTAACAGATTTGACAACGACCAATATAGAAAAACTTTATTATGTTCCCCACCTTATCAAAATGCTCCTGTAACTGGTACTTTTGCTACCAGGTCACCAGTTCGTCCAAATCCTATTGCAACAACTATTGTTAAAATATTAGAAATAGACGAAAATTCTAATAGAATTCTCATTGAAGGTTTTGATGGCTTTGAAAACTCAATTATTTTTGATCTTGTTCCATATATTTCAAAAGATGAATATATCAATTCTTCTTATGAACCATACTGGCTGGAAAACTGGCCTAAATGGAAATCATTTAATAATATAAAACTAGATAAAAACATTAAACTTGTAAATAGTGATTTAAAAAGACTTAAAACACACTTAAATATTGAATCCTCTAATTTTAGAACACCATACAGCAAAAAAACTGTTTCAATTAATAATACAAAATCAGATAATTGTATATCAGTTCACAATGCTAATGAAAATAATTTAAATAATGTAAATATTGACATTCCAAAAAATAAAATCACTGTAATAACTGGTGTTAGTGGAAGTGGTAAATCTACTCTTGCTTTTGATGTTATATATGCTGAAAGCCAACGAGAATTTATTGAAATAGTTGGTTCTGATAGAAATAATACTATTGAAAAACCAAATGTTGATAAAATAACTGGTTTACAACCTTCCATTGCAATTGAACAAAAAACCTTAAGTAGAAATCCTCGCTCCACCGTTGGCACAATAACTGGTATTTCAGATCATTTAAGACAATTATTTTCAACTATAGGTATCCCTCATTGTCCTGAGTGTAATACTGGAATAGAAATACTAAAAAAAGAAGAAATTTATGATTTAATATTAAATATAAAAAATGAATCCTCTATTAAAATTTATCCACATTCAAAAGAAAAAAATAAGTACAAGATTAAGTTAGATAAAAATAATTTAGATAAAGGAAAAAATATTATAGAAAAATGTTTAGAAGAAGGAAAAGAGACAATATACATTTGCATTAATAATGAAAAACCATTTTTGTTACAAACAAAAAACTATTGTTATACATGTAATAGAATATTTTTTGATGTTACTCCATCTACATTTAGTTTTAATAATCCTGACTATATGTGCGAAAATTGTAAAGGACTTGGTGTAGAATTATCAATTTCTAAAGAATTAATTATTGACAATGAAGATATCTCAATTTTAGATGGAGCTATAAAATTTTATGGTAATTTAAGAAAACATGCAAAAAAACCTAATGCTAACTGGATGAGAGGTGAGGCTTTAGCTCTTGCTTATGATTTAAATGTTGATTTAGAATTGCCCTATAAAGATTTACCAAGTGAATATAAACACCAACTTTTTAATGGTTCTAATGGTAGAAAAGTTACATTAACATATGAAAATAGTACAGGTAGAAAAGGTGAAATTTGTAGACCTGTCGAAGGAATTTTAAATGTAATCGAAAGATTATATACAAATAACAAACTTGAAAATAACAATGGTATCGCTGAAAATTTTATGGAAAAGAAAACCTGTTCCAAATGTAATGGTGAGCGATTAAATGAAGAAGCAAGACTTATTGAAGTTTCTGGAATAAGATATCCAATTGCTTCTAAAATGAGTATAAACCAACTTAGAAATTGGATAATAAACTTACATGAAAATTTACCCTTAAAAGAATTTGAAATTAGTGTACAACTACTAGAAAGAATTGAAAATCTTCTTGGTAAAATTATTGATGTAGGTTTGTCTTATCTAACACTTGATAGAGTTATACCAACATTATCTGGCGGAGAATCTCAAAGACTCAGATTAGCAAGTCAATTTGGAACAAATCTAACAAATATCTTATATGTATTAGATGAACCTTCAATGGGTCTTCACCCTAAAGATTATAAATATCTGATAAGTAAAATCGATGAATTAAAAAATTCTGGAAATACAATATTAATGGTCGAGCATGAAAAAGATATGATTTTATCAGCAGATTATTTAGTTGATATTGGTCCCAGTGCTGGAAAATATGGTGGTAATATAATTGCTACAGGAAATATTGAAGAAATAATAAATAATAAAGAATCTATAACTGGACAATACTTAGTTAATAATAAATTAAATTCAATAGCAACTTCAAAAAAAGAAAATACTTTTATTGAAATTGATGGTGTTAAAGAAAATAATTTAAAAAATTTAAATGTAAAAATACCTCTTAATTCATTTGTTTGTATTACTGGTGTTAGTGGCTCTGGAAAGAGTTCTTTAATTTCCAAGACTTTTTACCCTGCTGTAGCAAAAAAACTAGGTCATAGTGTTGAAAGTATAGGAAAATATGATAACTTATGTGGATACAACAAAGTAAATGATATAATTTTAGTCTCCCAAGAACCAATTGGTAGAACTCCTCGTTCTAATCCATCAACCTATACAGGTGTATTTGATTTCATAAGAGAACTATATGCACAACTTGATCTTTCTAAAAAAAGAAAGTATAAAAAAGATCATTTTAGCTTTAATGGGAAAAAAGGACAATGTTCTGTTTGTAGTGGAATCGGTAAAATACAAACTGTTATGAGTTTCTTACCTGATATATGGACTAAATGCACTACATGTAATGGCAAAAGATATCAATCTGATATTCTAGATGTTAAGTATAAAAACCTCTCTATATCAGATATTCTAGAATTAGATATTGATTCTGCATTTAAAGTATTTAATGATGTTCCAAAAATAAATAACATATTGAAAATGTTATGTGATATCGGATTAGGTTATATCAAACTTGGTCAAAGTGCTTTAACTCTTTCAGGTGGTGAGGCTCAAAGAATAAAGTTAGCTAAAGAACTTAGTTCATCAAATAAATCTAATGTAATTTATATTTTAGATGAGCCAACAACAGGATTACATTTTAAGGATATTGACAATCTAATTAAAATCATCAATAAACTAGTAATAAATGGTAATTCTATAATTGCAATCGAACATAATATTGACTTTATTAAATCCTCTGATTGGATTATTGATTTAGGACCATCTGGAGGTGATGATGGTGGTTATTTAATAGCTGAAGGTACACCACAAAATGTATCCAAAAATTCCAATAGTATAACAGGTCAAATATTAAAAAATTTATTTTTTGAATAATCCAAAGAATAAAAACTTAAAATTATATATTTATTATAATTAATATAAATGTTACAAAAAACAAGGTATATATAGCATCCTTTTTATAAAATGAATTCAAAAACCACTTTTTAAAATATTCCTTTAATCTATCTTGATAAGTTGGTCTATTGTATTCTCTTAAATTATTATCAATATCTTCTTTTGAATCTTTTTTTAAGGAAGTTGTGTTAGTAGATTTTAAAAGTTTGGAGAATTCTGATTTTGGTATATCAGAAGCAATATTAAATTTTTCGACTATATTATTTATATAATTTTTATTCATGAAAGTATTTTATCATGGATTTCTATATTAAACCAACAACCATCTGTTGCTATTATATGCAGATGTGGATTAAAATTTATAAAATCTCCAAATGTTTGTATTGAAACTACTACTCCTGGCACCGGCTTTTTTAATGAAACACTTTCTTTTAAATAACTGGATAATACTTTCCATGCACATTTACTTAATTTAGATAGCAATTTTCTATTATAGTTAAAAAATGGTCGTATACGTTTTGATAAATAGGAATTTGCTTTTGAAATCCATATTATATATATTATCATAAGAAAAGGTTAAACAGATACAATTGAAAAATATTGTATCTATATTAATCCAATAGAATATAATATAATAGCATTTATAACAAAAAGGTTTAAAATATTATATTGTTATAAATATTGAATACACAAAGAAGACCTTAATAGGTTCATTAAAAAATCAACTTCATTTTTTGGGCAAGACCAGTTTTCAGTTGAAAATGCATATATGCTAACAGTTTTGACACCATATTCAGCACAAGCATAGCTTATATTTTTAACAACTTTCATACCTTCTTTATGACCAGCAATTCTCAATAAACCTTTATATTTTCCCCATCTACCATTTCCATCACATATAATGCCAACATGTTTTGGAATATTTTTTAATTTAGTATCCATAATAATTTTTCCTTATATATATTTTTTGTTATAGAATGATTATCTAATCTTTAATCATTAAAAATTGAATACTGTATTTGGTCAATATACTTATTTTCCTTTATTACAGCATTTTTAAAATGACCCTCTTTAACGAACCCGCTTTTTTCTAAAACCTTAATTGAACCATAATTATTAGCAAAAACTTTTGCAAAAATCCTTTTATAAGACAATGTTTCAAAGCAATAATTTACCATAGTATTTACAGCATTACTCATAATTCCCAAGTTCCAATAAGGTTCTCCTAGCCAATAGCCTAGCATACAGGAATGTCTTAGAATATCAATTTGTTGTGTTATATGAATATCTCCAACAAAATTGTTTTTATATTCAATTACAAAAGCAATTATTTTAGTATCAATAATTTTTTCAATAGTTTTTGTTGCTTTATCTTTATTAAAAGGATATGGGAACTCATCTCTCATCAGATTCCATATATTTTTATTTGATGCTAATTTTGAATAATCCTCTGCATCAGATAATAAATAACTTCTTAAAACTAAATTATTCATATTTGTTTTAATTTCCATAATAGACCTCCTTGTAAAATATTATTTTAATTCAAACTTTGTATTTATATCAGACAAGTTATTTATTTTATTGCAACTTAGCTTATTACTATAATTACCAAATCTATCTATTAACAATGAATTTATATTTGCTTTTTTTGCTCCCATATAATATTGTTCATAATTATCACCTATCATTATAGCTTCATTACAAGATATTCTAAGTGTTTTTAGTACATGGTTGAAAATTTTAATATTTGGTTTAGAAAACCCAATTTCTTCGGCTATAAAAATATTATTAGTAAAATTGTACAATTCTAAAGAACTAATTTTTTCTCTTTGTCCATCTGATGGACCATTTGTAATAATAGCAATTCCAATATTTTTGTTTTTCAATAAAGTTAAGAATGGTATAACATCATCAAAAAGTACTATTTTGCGATTTACTTCTTCCATAAAAATTTTATTAAGTTTTTCAACTAAATTATATGTGTCTTTAAGTTTAAATATTTTAAGAACATCTTTGTATCTCCTTGTTTAATGAATCTGGATTATTGTATACTATTAATAGATCCTTTTTATTTCCACTTAACTCTTTATTCCACCATTCAGCAAATCCAACACCTTCTTTCATCTCAATATCATAGTCTTTTAATTCATTTATTCCATATTTCATAATTACTTTTGGGTCTTTTGAGATATTTGAAATAATAGTATTTATATTTTCAATAATTTTATCTGAATCCAAAACTTTATTAGTTTTTTTGTAAGTTATTTTTTCAATTGAGGATATTTCATTTAAAATCATATCAAATTTTGAAGTATATATTGATTCATACAGAGTTTTTAAGTTGAAGTCAATAGGTTTTGCTTTTTTAGAAGCTTCGAATAAGCAATTCAAATTTTTAAATAGAATCGAATTGTTCTCAATACATTTATCAATTTTAGTTTGGTAGTATTCATATAATGAATCTGGGATATGAAGTATTTTTTTCTCAAGAATTTCAATATCATATAAATTATATTGTTCCCATGTAGGATGATTTTTTTCCATTAAAATATCAATCAAAATTTTTGCTAAAACCTGAATTTGCTTTTCCCAATAATATTTTTATTAACAACTTAAAAACATTATGTGTTACTTGATTTTAATCTTCATTTTTTAAATTTATCATAAAAATATTAACAGAAGTTTTGAAATCTATAATTTAATTAACATACCATTTTGCTTGTGTTTGATACAATTTCTTATATAATCCATTCTTTTTCATTAAATTAGAATGTGTACCTATTTCAACAATACTTCCCTTATCTAATACACAAATTCTATCTGCAATTTTTGCTGAACCCAATCTATGTGTTATAATAATCGTAGTATAATCTTTTGACATATTCATAAATTGTTTGAACAATTCTGATTCTTCCACAGGATCAATTGAAGCAGTTGGCTCATCCAAAAAAATCAATTTACTTTTTCTATGAATTCCTCTTGCAATAACAAGTCTTTGCCATTGTCCAATTGATAAATCAACACCATCAAAGTCTCTTGATAAAATGGTATCATAACCATTTGTTATACTACGATTATTCATATCAATACCTACTATTTTAGCTAAATGATCAAGTTCTTGGTATGTTTCTTCATAAGTTAAATCACTTATTTGAATGTTTGTTTTCAATGACATTTTGTATTTTTGGAAATCTTGAAATACTGCCGAAATCCCTTCATACCTTTGCTGCACATTTTCATTAGCTCGGTTTCTTCCAAATATATTTACTTCTCCTTCGGTTGGCTGATATAATCCAGCAATTATCTTAGCAAGTGTAGACTTTCCAGAACCATTTTCACCAACAAATGCTATTGTTTCTTTATTTTTAATATCTAAGTTAATATTTTTCAGAGCTTTTATTTCCTTATTTGGGTATAAAAAAGAAACATTTTTCAGTTGTATTCCAGATTCTACATCTAATTCTTCTTTACAACCTTTTTTTATTTCTAAATTACAAAAATTATAGTAATTTTTTACTAGTCCAAAATTTTGACTCACTATGGATATATTTCGAGTTAAAACTATTGAAAGGAAAATAAACATAGAATCAATCGAACCAAAAATTGCTGCAAAAGCTGCTGTAGATATATTTCCGTTCAACAATGATCTAGTAAATAAAAATAATATACCCCCATATCCAAATAATGTTATCATTGTCATACCAGCTTCAAAAAGCTCTGTTCTCTTTTCATTTTTCCATATTTCTCTATTTAGTACTTTTATCACTTCTTTTGTTTTATTTCTAAAGAATTTAAAAATCCCTAATACACGAGTTTCTTTATTACTCATATAATCTAAATAATAGGTATACTCTCTACGAATTGGAGCTATGGAATCTTCAAGTTTTCCATACCATTTACTCTTGATCCAGTGAGAAAAAATCATTGGAACAAATACAAATAACAATGCAATTGATAATATTCCATCTAGTTTAAACAAATAAAAAAACATTACTAAATAATAAGGTAAGAAATTGCATATTGCAAAGACAATAGCATCAACAGAATTATAAGTAGCTTGAGCACCTTTAGTTGCTTT
>JBDMZA010000548.1:0-3777 GCA_039770155.1 Clostridiales bacterium | reverse complement strand
TGTTATCTATATCAGTAATTTTTACTTTGTCAATCTCTTCTAATTGCTCTATTGAGTTGCTTAATAATATATCTAAGTCGGTTATGGCTTTATTTTTACAGTCTTTATTATAGCTTGTTAAGCTGCATGTATAGCAAATGTTATTATTTTGTGTGCAATATTCTTTTAACATTTTAAAATCTCCTTTTTATTTTATTGTATATGTTAACCTGGTCAAATATCCGCAGGTTACAAAAATTAATGTTTTTTTAATGTTTTTTCTAGTTCTTTCAACTCTTCATGGTTAAAGGAAAGTAAATTTCTTTCTTTCCATTTCTCATTATCATCTAAAATAAACAACTTGCTATTTTCTATTTTCCACTTTTCATTTTTATAAATAAAAAACACGTCTTGGTGAACCTGCAACATCATCCAAACTTTATACATTAAATCATAATACATTATAAACTCCCCTTATATATCAAATTTAGTACCGGTCAAATTAACCTCATTCTCAGCTTCGTTTTTAGCTGTATAATCTCACTATATATCAAACCGAGTACCATTATAATTTATGTCTGTATTTATATATCTTTTGTATGTCCTGTTCCTGTTGTCCTCGTGTCCTAGTGCTTTTTGCAATAGCTTTGTATCTCCTACTTTTAAATTTATTTGGTCCGCAAATACTTTTCTCAGTCTATGACTTTTAAATCCAAGTCTTTGAGCTTTTTTCATTAAAGTTATTGAGCTATGAAAAACTTTATTATTTTCCCTGGGTTCAAGTTCTTTAAGTTTTTCATATACAAATTTATCTTTTATTGTTTTTATAACCCGCCTTTTATTCCCTTTGCCATGTCTAACAGTTACTATAAGGCGGTTATTATCTGAAAATTCTATATCTGACTTCTCTAAATTACTTATTTCAGATATTCTTAAACCGCTAATTTGTTGAAGTCTAAAGGCTAATTTTTTCCTTAGTTCATCCCCAGGTAGTAAATTAATTTTTTGGTTAACTTTCTTTAAATAAAGGGTTTTCTCTGGTTTTCTTTTTTTTCTTTTGGCTTTATTATGGAGTTTTCTTAGTTCTAAGATTTCATCATTGTAATATTCGTCATGCATGTTATAAAAATATTGTACTGACATTTTGACCTGGTTAATATATTTTTTATCTTTAGTTTTTATCTCATCTGGATTTTTAAAATAATATTTTAATCGTTTTAAATAAGTTTTTCTTGTCATTTCTGATAAATTTTTTGTTTCTAAATATTCTAAATATTTTTTTTCATCCATCTAAAAACCTCCTTTTCAACAGCTTTTTAAGCCCTCGAAACCCCCTAAAACCCCCTCAAACCTTCAACTCACGAACTCATTATCATTCGTCCGTTCGTCTATCTCGCTCCGCTCCCATACTATATATATATTATATATAATAACTACCTATATTCCAAATCTTACTCAATCAAGGAAGAAAAGAGGGGTATATCAAAAATTCTATTTGTATTTTTCGTTCTCTATATCCCGCTAATAAGTTAATTTTATTTCCTTGAAAATTATTTTTTATGGTGGTTATCTATATTTTTAATAGCCCTCAATCTATGTCTATATCTATTATTTCGTCAGTTTCTCTATTTTCTTCCTTAGAGTTGATAATTTTTAAATCTTTTTTATCTAATTTTTTATTTTTTATCTCTTTTAATGATTCAGTATTAAAATAAAAACATTGAATAGTAGTATAGTTTTTTCTTTTTTTAACTATTGCTCTTCCTGGTGTTTCGTCTAGTTCATCCGCTCTCTTATCATCAAGAACGATTAAACTAGTCGCTTTGTCTGCCTGGAAGCAAACACGACAGCCAAACATACTACGTGTTTGACCTTCTAATATTCCTACGTCTGGTCGTTGTGTGCCTGCTATAATATTTAATCCTAAGGCACGCCCTAAACGAGCCAATTTCCTTAATAGTTTTTCAATATCGCTCTTTAGTTTCTTTTCTTCCTTTTCTGTAATTCCATCGACATCAATCTCCATTGCTTCACCCAACTCGTCTATTATAAGATATTCTCTTTTTAGGTTATTACCTGTGATTTCGTTATACTCGGCCAGTTTTTCAACTCCGACACTCCTAAATAATTTAATTCTTCTTTCAATTTCTTTTTTAAAATAAATTAATAGTTCATATAATTTAGTATGTTCAGTTACTACATTGCATTTATTTTCAAATTTTTGAGTCGATAATCCACCCTTAAAATCTGCCAAATGTACCTTAGCACTATACTTTAAGCATTGAAAGGCTATTAACTGAATTAATACCGATTTTCCACCGCCTGGTAAACCGCCAATCAAAAGGTTTGCAAACTTATTAAAATTTAATTCCATAGTTTCATTTGTTTCTAAAGCTATCCCAATTTTAAAAATACCGTCCTGGGATAAGTATTTATTATACCAGGGAACCTTTTCATCAAGTAACATCTTAATTCTAGCTCTTTCTTTACTTTCCATAACTAATTTCAGCCTTAATAATTCCTTTTCATTCGCTATTTTTAAGGACTTCCTATTTTTATAAAAATATACTGGAATACTAACAGGGAAAAATATTATTTTGATAAATGTCTTGAATCCTTTCCAGTACTCACTATTTTTAGTGTGCCGATATTCAGAATATTTGTAATTATCTTTATCAGCTTTTAGCAATCTATTTTTTTCTTTTGATTCTTCATACAATTCTTTTTTACTCTTATAATTCATTTTTCCACACTCCTTTAAATAAGATTAACTTTATTACTTGCTTTTGATTAGTTTGAATTATCTTTATTTTTGAGTTAAAAGCACTTTCTAAATACTCAATTTGTTTATTCCAGATTGTTAGAGGTATTACAGAGCGGCAAACTATAACCGCTCTCCCATCTTTGTATTTTTTAACATTTAATACCTTTGGATATTTTTTGTTTTTATCAAAAAAATTAATTTTCCTAAAATTGTTTCTATACTTGTATTTAGCGTTCATTGCAGACATTAGAAACCTAAAACATTTTATTATCAAACTATCTAACCACTTATATATCATCGTTCCACCTCGACAGTATTTAATAGGTCCATGCTATAACCAAAAACAACTTCACCTATATCAAGGAAATAAAGCGGTTTTATAACAAATAAGATTGCTATTCCTGACATAATTATTTGTAATAATAGGCTTGTTATTCTTATCTTTTCTTGCGTTAAACTTCTTAATATACCTAAGATACAAGCTATTAAAGTAACTGGGATTATGATGTGAGTCAATGAGTTATATATTGATAAATCAATTTCATTTACGGATAATAAACATTTATACATTGAAGACCCCCCCTAAAATTAGATATAAAATTCCAATGATAAAAAACAACACACATATTGAAAATGTAAAATTCACAATATAATTCTTTGTTTTGCTGTTGAGTTCTTTTCTATAAGCTATATTTGTATCTAATAGCTTGTCATAAGCTTCTAATTTTTTCACAATACCTTTTAATCTATTTTTTTTAATAATTTTTAAAGTAATATTCATCAAATAACCCCCCTATTTTCTAATACATCCATATTTTGAATATATGTTTTTCTATCTTTGGTTTTGATTAATCCCTTGTCTTCTAGTATTTTCTTGCTTTGTATTACTTTTTCTTTTGACAATCCAGTTAATTCAGTCAAAGCAGCAATTGAAGGGCAAATATTACCATCTCTATAATTCAAAATCGTGTTTTTTGTTTTCTCTATCTCTTTGTCACTGACAAAGGTTGAACTATTTTTATTTTCTAAAAGTG
>JBDMZA010000547.1:0-10327 GCA_039770155.1 Clostridiales bacterium | reverse complement strand
ATAATCAAAAATTTCATAAGACAATTTTTTTCTGAAAATATCGATGCTTTAACGAATTTTCAAAAAAAGTTGATTAGTTTATTTTTTGATTCTGCCTTATGTTATTCTAAATATTTTGAAGGTGTAATAAAATTAGAAATAAAAAATATAAATAACAGTTATAGTAGACATTTTAGTAAAAAAAAAATAAAATAATAATAAGACGAGGAGAAATATGAAAAATTTAATAACTATAACTTTATATTTGATTTTAATGGAGAAATAATGAATATAAATAAAATTTTATTAAAAGCAAAACAAAAAATTTTAGATTTTAGGATAAGTATTAAAATATCTATTTTCTATTTGATATTAGTTTTGATAACGATTGTTGTGTGTTTAGTATTATATAATAAGCTTTATGTTGATGGAATGTCTAAGAAAGTTCAAGAAGTGACAATTCAAACATTGTATTCAATAAATTCTAATATTAGTTCAACCATGGATAGTATAAACAATATTTCAAAAATGATAATATCTGATAAAGATGTAAGATCAAAATTAAATGGTAAATATACAGGCATAGAGAAGGATAATTATATTTACGGATCACAGAACTATTATATGAATAATATAGATTTTTTTTCACAGTTGAAGGGTTTAATAAATGAATTTCCTACAATTAGTTCTGTTTATATAATAGATAATAAATTTAATTTATATGAATCAGATAAAAATTCAGAAATGAGTTTAAAGTATAAAGATAAAGATAAAATAAGTTGGTATAATGATGTTTTAGAAAAAAAAGGAGGCTACATTCTATCTTTAAATGCAGGTGGAATTTTTAACAATAGGAGAAAAGAAAATTATGTTTCACTTATTAGAACCATTAGGGATATTGAAGAACCTTCTGATGACCTTGGAACACTGATTTTAAATATATCAAACAAAGCCTTAACAAATTCTTATATGGATGTAGTAAAAGATAATGATATGGGTGTTATATTATTTGATGAAAATAACAAAAAAATAGTATCAAATAAGGATTTAGATGAAAACCATGTAAAAAAATTTATAATTGAAGCAGAGGATAGAGAATATTATTCTAGAATTAAAAAAATTGATAAAATTCAATATGTAGAATCGTATTTATGGATGGAAAAATACAATTGGAAATTAGTTAGTATAATACCTTTTGATGAATTAGCTGATCAGTCAGATGTTAATATAATTATTTTTCTAATTGTTTTAATAAATGTAATTATGCTTTTTATTGGAGGTATTTTTATATCAAAAATAATAACAAATCCTATAAAGAAATTAATAAATTCAATGAAAGGTATAGAAAATAAAAAATTTGAACTTGTTGATTTAAGTGATAGAAGAGATGAAATTGGAAAACTTAAAGTTGGATATAATGCTATGATTACAGAAATTAAAAATTTGTTGGAAAAAACAATAAATGAACAAAAAATAAAGAGAAAAGCTGAATTAAATGTATTACAACAGCAAGTTAAACCACATTTTTTATATAATACATTAGATGCTTTAAGTTATCTTGCACTATCAGAAGGAAATGATAAACTATATGAGGCTCTAGAAGCACTTGGAAGTTACTACAGAAATAGTTTGAGCAAGGGAAGAGAAGTAATTACAATTATTGAGGAAATACAAATAGTCAAATCGTATCTTATATTACAAAACTTAAGATATGGAAATATTGTGGAAGTCGAGTATGAAATTGATGATAATGTAAATGATTTTAAAATATTAAAAATGATATTACAACCACTTGTAGAAAATGCCATATATCATGGTATAAAACCAAAAGGAAGTGGAAAAATTAAAATATCTATAAATTTAAAAAATAACAACATATATGTAATTGTAGAAGATGATGGAGTAGGAATGGATGAAAATGAGGTTAGTGTACTTAATAGTGATAAAATTGATAATAATGAGTTAAGTTTTGGAATTAAAGGTACAATACAAAGATTAAGAATTTTTTATGGAGTATTGGGATTTTATTCTATAGAAAGTAAAAGGAGGTATGGTACAAAAATTACGATTATTATTCCAGCAGAAGGGAGGTTAAAAATTGATTGAAGAACTTAAGGTTATGATTGTTGACGACGAAGAATTAGAAAGAAATCTAATCAGTGTTTGCATAAATTGGAATCAAATGGGAATGAGAATAGTTTCTTCAATGTCTAGCGCTAGAGAAGCATTAGATTATATTGATGATATTAATCCAGATATAATAATTACAGATATACGTATGCCATTCATGGATGGACTAGAATTTAGTAAAATAATAGCGGAAACATATCCATATATAAAAGTAATTATTTTAACTGCTCATGAAGAATTTGAATATGCTAAAGTTGGTATTAAAGTTGGTATTTCAGATTTTTTATTGAAGCCTATAAAAAGGTCTGAGTTAAGAACAACTTTGGAAAATATTAAAAAGAAAATTTTTATGGAAAGAGAGCAGATTAGCCAACATGAAGAACTAAAAAGACAAGTGGAAAAAAATTTTCCATACTTAAAGGAAAAATTTTTAAATGAACTTATTTTAAATAATATAACATTAGAAGAAGTAAAAGAAAAAATGGATTATTATTCTATTTGCTACAATTCTGATTTTGTACAAATTGCATTGATAGAAACAGATTATGCTAATTATGATAGAAAAGAAACAAAAGAAGAAAATAAAGTATTTATGACATTAAAATCTATTGATTTAGTTAAATCATATTTTAGAGATGATAATTTAATTGAAATATTTACTGATAATAGTCAAAGAATTGTAGTTTTTAATAATAACAAAGATATTAATTTAGAAATATGTATTGAACACATAAAAGTAATGATTATTAATAGACTCAAGTGTTTTGTTTCTATTGGTATTGGAAATAAATACAATAAATTTGGTTTTATTAAAAAATCATACGATGAGGCACTAGAAGCACTCAATTATAAAGTGGTAATAGGCAGGAATAATATTGTATGTTTTAGAGAAATAAACATTAATAAAGCCGAAGTTTCGATAAAACTAGATGAAATAAGTGAAATTGGGTTTAATGTAAAAATAGGTTCTGTAGAAAAACTAAATAGACTTATAGATAATATATTTAATGATTTTTACAATCCCAAATATTCTAACATAGATTACATAAGAGTAACGTCCATTAACATTATTACAATGGTATTGAACTCTGTAATGGAACTTGGTATTAATTATAATGATGTTATAAATGAAGAAAACTTACCATATGAAAAGATACTTAAACTTGAGACACTTCCTGAAATTAAAAATTTTTTAGTTGATTTTGTAGATAATATTATAAATAATGTTAAAAACATTCGTACAAGAAAAACAAATAAAGTTGTTAGTGAGATAGTCAAATATATCAATAAAAACCTTAATAATTCCAAATTGTCTCTTAGTTTTGTGTCGAAGATATTTTATTTGAATTTAAGTTATTTAAGCCGAATATTTAAAAATGAAACTGGATGTACATTTATTGAATACTTAACTAGAGCTAGAATAGAAAAATCAACTGGTTTATTTAAAACTACTGATTTAATGGTATATGAAGTTGCAGAAAAAGTAGGCATACCTGATCCAAAATATTTTGGAAAGTGTTTTAAAAAACATATAGGTATGTCTGTTAATGATTTTAAAAAGCAATTATGAGGTGTGTCAATGAAGAAATATAAAGTACATTGCTTTGATATTAACAAAAAGAAAAAAATGGAATACTATTTTATTGTATTTATAGTGTTATTAAGTATTAATACAAGTTTAACTTCATGTGAAACTGATGAAAAATCTAATTTAAAAATAGAAGAAAAAATAGATATAAGTATTTGGCATATTTGGGCTGAAGATACAGAAACTCAAAAAAAAACATTTGAAAAAACTTTAGATGATTATCAAAAAGAGAATGCAAAGATTAACTTTGAAGTTGAAGCTTATGAAAATGAAACATATAAAAATAAGATCAAAACTGCTATAGCAGTAAATGAAGCACCTGATATATTTTTTACTTGGGGTGCTGGATTTGCGAGACCATTTATAAGAGCAAATAGTGTTATGGAAATGGATAATTATTTAGATGAAAAAACTTTGGAAAAGTTAAAAATAGGATCTTTGGATTATTTTACATATGATGATAAAATCTATGGCTTGCCTATGTATAGTTGGGCTGCTATATTATATTGCAATAAAGAGTTATTTAATAAAAATAATATTAAAATTCCTGATACATATAATGATTTGGTTAAGGCAGTAGAAGAATTTAATAAAAAAGGAATTGTGGCTATTACTGCTGGGGAAAAAGAAAGATGGCCGGGAGTATTTTTTCAAAATATTCTTGCAATAAGGGTAGCAGGTATTGATAAGTGCAATGCGGTTTTAAAAAATAAAGAATCTTTTAATCAAAATGAATTTATAAAATCAACAGATAGATTAATTGAATTGGTTAAGAAAAAATCTTTTGATAAAAATATTATAAAATTAACAAAAGACGAAGCTGAACATGAATTTAAATTAGGTAATGTTGCTATGTACTATATGGGAAATTGGTCTGTAGCATCTTGGGAAGCTGAAGATAGTCCCATAAAGGGTAAAATAGTATGTAAAAATTTCCCTTCAATATATGGAGAATCAGGTGATCAAGAAGCTTTTTTAGGAGGCGCAATTGAAACCTTTATGATTAGTGAGAGATCAAGTCATAAAAAAGAATCAATGGAAGCTGTTAAGTATATATCAAAAAACATGTCAGATAATTCAAACTATATAGGTTATGGAATACCTGCATGGAAAGGAAGTAATGATAAATCAAAACTTTCTCCAATGAATGAACAGGTTTATAATTTAATTAGTGATGACACAAAATTCGCCTTAGCATGGGATACTATATTAGAGGGAGGAAAGGCTGATGTGTACAAAAATTATGTAACAAAAATATTTACAGAAGAATTATCATCAGCAGAATTTGTTGAAAGTATGGAGGAATTAATTAATAAAAATTAGCAAAAAAAATAATATAATTTTAATTATATTATTAAGGATTTCCAAAAAATAAATTATCTGAAGTAATATTTTTTAGATTTCCAAAAAAATTATGAGAAAAATAATTAATATTTAAAAATTATTGTAATGAGAAAAATATAACATTTCTAAGTTATTTCCATATAGTAGAAATAACTTAGAAATATGTTATTATCCTTTTAATGCTCCAGTAGTTATACTTTTTTGCACTTGGCTACTTAATAAAATATATATTACTAATGTTGGCAATGATGCTATAACAAGTCCTGCACCTATTGGACCCCACTGAGTTGTATATTGACCTGCCATAAATCTTAGACCAACAGTTAATGTTCGGTATTTTTCAGTACTTATAAATGTTACTGCAAACATCAATTCATTCCAACAAGCTAAAAATGTAAGTATTGAAATTGTAGCTATTGCAGGTTTTACAACTGGCAAAATAATCGAATAAAAAATTTTATAAATGTTACATCCATCAATTAATGCAGCTTCTTCAAGTTCTCTTGGAATAGACTGCATATAACTTGATAATAAAAATATTGCCATAGGTAATGCAAATGCAGTATAAGGAATTATTAATGCCCACAGAGTATCATAGAGTTTTGTTTTAGTTAATATAATAAATACTGGTAGTAAAGCTGCTTGAAGAGGAATCATTAAGCCCATTAAAAAAATTGTTAATGTAGCTTTACTTAACTTCCATTTCATCCTTATTATTCCATATGCTGCCATACACGCTAAAATATTAGACACTATAATTGATGCTCCAGTTACAATTACACTATTTAAAAAAAATAATCCTACTTTACCTGAAGAAAATGCATCATTATAGTTTTCCCATAAAAATTTTCTAGGTAAGCCCATAACATTTTCGCCAAATATTTCTGCATTATCTTTTAAAGAAAATAACAGTAACCAAACTAAAGGATATAACTGAATAATGGCAATTATACCTAATATTGAACCGATTAATATTTTACTAAATATTTCTTTTTTCTGTATTTTTATATTATTTAACATTTGACTTTTCATAGCATCCATATTTTCACCTCGTTTTAGAACTATCAAATTATTAAAATAAAAATCTAAATAGTAGTTATTTATTTTAATTCTTATGCTAAGGCAGAATCAAAAAATAAACTCTAATTCTCGAGTATGAATTCGCGTGATTTAAGCGAACTTCAGACGAAAAGAATTTGGTATTATTTTTTAGGTTCTCCTAAATCTTAATTTGAAATAATTAAGATATGCAAAATACTTTGCAACTGAATATTTAATCTAAAATAAAAAATATATTAATAAGTAATTTCTTCTACCTTAAAGAATTTTTGAATTAAAACTGTTAGTATTAAACACTCAATAATTATAAATACTGCAATAGAACTTCCGATTCCATACATATATTTACTAAATATTGTATTGTACATTAATGTACTTGGTACTTCAGTTGCATTAACAGGACCACCATTGGTTAGTACAAAAATAAGATCAAATACTTTTAATGATCCAATTATTGCAAAAACAACACATACCTTTAAAATTGGTCTAGCAAGTGGTATTGATATGTTCCAAGCAGTTCTTATATTGGAAGCACCATCTATCTTGGCGGCCTCATATATCTCATCAGGTATTGCTTTTATTCCTGTATACATTAGTAACATATTATATCCAATATATTGCCATAATATAGGAATGAAAGCGGCTAATAAAGCTGTTTCCTTTTCTCCTAACCAAGCTCTGGTTAATGATTCAAAACCAAGATTATTTAACAATACATTAAGAAGTCCATAATCTGGATGATAAATTTTTAACCACAATTGTCCTATTACTATTGTTGAAATTACAACTGGAATAAAATAAATAGTTCTAAAAAAGCTCTCTCCTTTAATTCCTCTTGCGAGAACTAAAGCTAAAACTAAAGAAATTGGTAATTGAACAAATACAGATAAAAATGCTAATATAAATGAATTTACAATAGACTTTTTAAACACTGGATCTTTAAATATATCAATATAGTTTTTTATACCTATGAATTTACCTTCTCCAATACCATCCCATTTTAGAGCGCTATAAAATCCAGACATAAATATTGGTATAATAACTATTAATAAAAATATTAATAATGCTGGTAAGACGAAAATCGCTATTGCTTTTTTGTCCTTCATTACTTTATCCATAATTTTTCCCCTTAACTTGTTTACAATTAATTAAAAATAATACCTAATTAAAAATTATAAGCATAAATTTAAAATATAAAACTTATCTACTTTTATGGAGTTAATTACTATAATAGTGATTAAGAATATATTCTTAATCACCATTATGTATTATTCATTTATTTTTCTACTAATTCTTGCATTTTTTTACTAAAATCTTTTGGTTCTAGATCGCCAGAAAATATTTGTGCTACAAGATTTTTATGTTCTTCAATAGCATCACCTTCTAAGAATGTATCCCAAGCTAAAACATATCCAGTCGAAGAAGAAGTTAGATCAACAATTTGTTTAGATGTATCAGATAATTTACTTTCATCTAATTCACCATCCCATGCTGGTATACCAAAACCTGCTATTGCAGATTGTTCAGATAAATTTTCTGCAATATACTTAACAAGTTTTGTAGCTTCTTCAGGATTTTTAGTTTCCTTACTAACCATAAATGTATCAACAGCACCACCTAAAAAGCCTTCAGGATCTCCTTCTGTACCATCTATTGTTGGAAAGTTTTTACATACAACTTTTCCTTTTACCTTACTTTCATCTCCATCCATATTTCCAGATTCCCAACTTCCCATAAAACGCATAGCTGCTTTTCCTTGTAAAAATTCTTGTTGTGATTCATCATTAGATAAGGCTAATGGATTTTTGCCAAATGCTCCTGCTTTTACTAATTCTTCTAATTTAGTAGCTGAATCAGTAAATTTTTCTTGATCAAAAGATTCCTTTCCATTTAAAGCATCATTACTTAATTTAACTCCAGCTGTTCTAATAGCAGCAATATTTTGGACTAACATTCCTGGCCATTTATCTTTTTCACCAACTGCAATTGGAGTAATATCTTTTGATTTAAACACTTTAACAGCTTTTAATAAATCATCAAAAGTTTCTGGAATTTTAACATCATTTTGTGTGAATAATTCTTCATTACAATACAATATAGCTGCCCATTTATAAATAGGTATACCATACATTTTACCATCTTCGCCTAAAAAGTTATCAGTAGTGCCAGTCATGAATTTATCTTTAACATCAGTTATATAATCATCAAGAGGTAGTATTTTACCTGCTTTTATGAATGGTTTTGAAAATCCTGCTCCCCAACTAAAAAATACATCTGGAAGTTCACCTTGCATAGATGTTTTTAGTTTTGGTTTATAAGATTCATTTTCATATGCTTCAACTTCAACTTTAATGTTCTTATTTTCTTCCTCAAATTTTTTAATTGTGTCTAAAAGAGGTTTTTTTGCTACCTCAGTATCTGCTGCCCAAATATGCCATAATTTTAAAGTGATTTCTTTTTCAGATGAACTTTTTGAACCATCATCTGAAGTATCATCATCCTTTTCGCATGCGGTAAAACTAATTGAAAGTACAACTACCATAATTAATGATAATACACGTAAAAAATTTTTCTTCATAAATTTGCCTCCCCTAAATATAAACATAATGTAATAAAACTACTATGTTTTAATAAATTATAGATTATTTCTAACACGTTCAAATAGATATAAATAATTTATAACAAATAAGATTTAAAATAAAATATTAGTGGATTAAATTGTTTAACTCGAGTTAATAAAATTTAGTATATCTTTTGTATAATTCTATAACTTAAGCCAGTAATAATAAACGTATATATTTTACTCAAAGGAGTAATATCTTTACCTTTCAGATATAAATTATTTTTGTTAAAAAACAATATTTAATTGCTTTTAGGCATAATCAAAAACCTTTTTTAAATTTATTTACTTCAATATGTTTCAATAACTTTTAATTTGGTAGATTAATATATAATAGATATCATAATTTGCTTTTTATTAAGATAATACTTTTAAGAAAATCTAAAAAAAAATAAATTTACAAGGAGATATTAGTTATGAAAAATGAAAATTTGAAATTTGATACTTTACAAGTACATGGAGGTCAAGAACCTGATGTAGCAACAAATTCAAGAGCGGTTCCTATATATCAAACAACATCATATGTTTTTAAAGATACTGATCATGCTTCGAATCTTTTTGCTTTAAAGGAATTTGGTAATATTTATACAAGAATGATGAATCCTACAAATGATGTTTTAGAAAAAAGAATAACTATGTTAGAAGGTGGAATTGGATCTTTAGCTGTTGCTTCAGGTTCTGCTGCGATAACATATGCTATTTTAAATATTTTAAAATCTGGTGATGAAATAGTTTCCTCTAATGCATTATATGGTGGAACATATAATCTTTTTTCAACTACATTTCCTAAATTTGGTATCAGTACAAAATTTGTTGATCCTGACAGTGCTGATAATTTTAAAAAAGCAATTAATAGTAAGACTAAAGCCTTATATATAGAATCAATTGGAAATCCAGGAATTAACCTTATAGATATTAAGGAAGTTGCAAAAGTTGCACATGATAATAAAATACCATTAATAATTGATAATACTTTTGCTACACCATATTTATTAAGACCTATAGAATATGGTGCTGATATTGTTGTACATTCAGCTACAAAATTTATTGGTGGGCATGGTACATCTATTGGAGGTTTGATTGTTGATTCAGGTAATTTTGATTGGAAAGAAAGTGGAAATTTTCCTGATTTGAATGAACCTGATAAGAGCTATAATGGAATAAAATATACTGAATCTTTTGGAAAAGCAGCTTATATCATAAAAGCAAGGGTTCAATTATTAAGAGATACAGGAGCTGCTATTAGTCCATTTAATTCATTTTTATTATTACAAGGTCTAGAAACTTTGTCGCTTAGAATACAAAAACATGTTGATAATACTAGAAAAATTATTAGTTTTTTGGCAGATCATCCAAAGGTAGACTGGATAAATTACCCTGAAATGAAAGAAAACCCATATAATAAATTGTGTAAAGAATATTTTCCAAAAGGTTGTGGGTCAATTTTTACTTTTGGTATTAAAGGTGGTTTAGAAGCTGGGAAAAAATTTATAAATAGTTTAGAAATTTTTTCACATTTAGCAAATGTAGCAGATGCAAAATCACTAGTCATACATCCAGCAAGTACAACTCATGCACAACTTTCAGTTAAAGAACAAAAAAAAGCT
>JBDMZA010000546.1:0-2747 GCA_039770155.1 Clostridiales bacterium | reverse complement strand
TTCTTTAATTTATCTTTACATTTTCTGAATACACTTTATTAGAACCTTATTTCTTCATTTTTTAATGCATTTGACATTCAAATATTTAGAAAAAATATACATCACATCATTCCATATAAAAACATCTGAAATCATTAATTTAATAAAATTTTATCTTTAATTGGTTGAAGATTGAATCTGATTTGAATGTTTTTTGACTAACTACTACACAAAATCTAGAATCCAATTAATCTCATATTTTACAAGTTAGGCTATTTTTTATTTATATCAACATTTATAAGAACTAATTTTGTTTTGTTATTATCTATTGTTTTATTTATAAATCCAAGTATTCTCATTCCATGCGCAACTATTCTAACACCCTGAATATTTGATAACTTGAAATATCCTTCCAATTCTTTTCTATTTTTAGAATTATTTATATAATTATCATATAGCTTTTTTATCATACTATTTTTAGGTTTATAATCTTCATAAACATTAAAAACACCATCTTTTCCACCTATACTATTTAATAATGCTTTATTATATCCATATTTTATATTAGAAAGTGCATTCAAAAATAATCTATCCCTATCAGCCTTTTCTTTGGATACATTTTTTATAAAACTTAATGTTAAATATACTTCAATATCAAAAATTTCATCATATCCCTTATACACAATACCGAAAATTGTGTTTTTCAAGAATCATAAGATTTATTTGAATTATCAATTTTCAATATTGATTTCTTAAAATTCGTATAATTACTACTTACTTTTTCGTTATTCCAAATATCTACTAAATCCATTTATTTTTCCTTTTTAACAATATTTATTATTTTAAGTTTACAATAAATTACTCAAAATTAAAAAACAAAATAAATAACACATCATTCTATTTTAGCAATTATATAGGCACGTCTAGTACCATGTTCACTTTTGTATGGATATCTAATTATAGCTTCTGATATTTCAAAATTATTATTTTTAAGTAAATCAACAATCTTATCTAAATCATGCATATAGAAATCTAATGATATATTAGAATCTAAAAAATTATCAGCAGTTAATTTTTCATTTCCTACATGAAATGCTATAAATAACAAACCATTATTTTTTAAAATTCGTTTATACTCTTTAATAACTTTGTCTAAGTTTTCATAAGAAAAATTTACTATTGAATAAAAAGAACAAACTCCATCAAAATAATTATCTCTTTCATCAATGGCAAACATATCACCAATATTAAACTTGATACCTTTAAACAACTTATTTGCTACATTTATCATTCCTTTTGATATATCAACACCTTGAACATTACAACCTATTTTAAATAAGTAATTGGATATGTGTCCTGGCCCGCAACCAATATCTAATACTTTACCATAATTAATATCTTTCGAAAATCTATTCAAAAGTTCCTTATCAAGAGTTTTCTCATCAAGTTCATCTTTAAAATAATCTGCATATTTATTTGAAGAAAAATTATATGCTTTGGTTATATTTTCTTCTTCCTCTCTTAAATTTTTAAAGTCTTTCCTCAATTAATATCACTCCATAATAGGTAATTTTTCTCAATACCTTTTTATTTTTTAATGTTTTAATATTTCTTATTTATTATTTTCTTTCCAAAATTTATAAGCAATCTCGGCCTTTTTTTTATGGTCATAGCGCCAATTAATATCATCATTAATATCACAGTACTTAACTTCACTTGTTTCTTCAGAAATTCTTATTTCTCCTGATTTTACCTTACAGTAAAAAAGAATATGGCATGATGTATGAGGTGAACCAAAATCACCTGGTAACCTTCCAATAACATCAATTACATTATTAACTTCAACATATAATCCAGTTTCTTCCTTGACTTCTCTTTTTATTGAATCTCTTGGTAACTCATTTACCTCAGCCCATCCGCAAGGCAAGCACCATAAATTATCATCTGTTCTTTTAACAAGAAGAATCTTTCCATTCTCATTAAAAATTGCTGCATCTGTTCCTATTTTAGGTGTAATATGACCAAGCTCATTTTTAAATCTCTCAGAAATAGTTTTATCATCAATTTTAGTTATATCGCTGTACTCTCTATTAGCAATCTTTAAGAGTTTGTTATATCTTTCAATATCATAATGGTCTTTTGCATAACAAAGACCATTTTTGGCAATCGACCTAATTTCCTCTAATAGTTTAAACATTAATATTTAATCCTCCTGATATATTTCAGTTATATCAAGATTTTAACATAGTTTACCTTCATAATAATACCATATATTCAAAATTTAATAGTCTTGAAAATAAACTATCATCATTATCTAATAGAGCAAATTTGGACTATAAAAAAGCAAGAATGGATAAGCATTCCAAAATAGTACATTGTATAATTTTATTATTCAGCAATTATAAAAAAACTTTAACAAGAAAGGGATAATATCTTGGCTATAATAAAAGATTTAAATGAATTAAAAACTGTTTTTAAATTTCATAAAAATGAACATAAAAATTTAACAAACCATCTTTTAAAAAAATTATCAACAACTTTGAGATTTAGATTAAAAGTTCAAAAAGCATCCATACAATTGATAGATAAAGTTCCATTTGCAGTAATTGGATTAAGGAGAAGTTGTAATTATATATTTTTTGAGTTTTATAATTCTGTTAGCATTAATACATCAAGAGCAGTTAAAACTGTTGTTAAAGATGAAAATAAAATAATTAACAGAATTAATATATTATCATCAGATTGTATTGATGATGAGATATTAGAGT
>JBDMZA010000545.1:0-16368 GCA_039770155.1 Clostridiales bacterium | reverse complement strand
CATTTATAATATTCTTAGTTTCATACTCAAAATCAAAATTACCCAATTTATATTCACCATATTCATTAATATAAATACTATCATCTTTTATATTACCATGTACAATGCCTTGAATATGACACAATTCAATTGTTTTACAAAGTTTTAGCCCTATTCTTACAATTTCTTCATTGGTCAATTTCTTTATATCATAACTATCTTTAAATAATTTTAAATCTTCTAATTGTATATAAACTTCCCAATTTAAATTTGTCTTGTTTTTTACAATATCATAATTAATTAACTTCAGTACATTTTTATTTTCAGCTAACTTAACTAGTTTCTTTAAATACTCTTCAATTGACTTTACTAAATCTTCAAAATATACATCCAAATTCTTGTCTTTAATTGAAGTTTCATTTTTCTTTATATATTCAACAAGACTTTCATTAGGCACTGTAACAACTTTAAGCAAAGAAAAAGTTTCTTTGCCCTTAACTGTTTTCATTAATCTGTAAGTATTAATATTTCCCTTACTTTCTATTTTTTTATTTATTTTCCAGTCATTAAACTTCTTTGAATTAAAATTAAAATCATTTTTATGCATATTGCAATATCTCCCCCACAAAAAAACTAATAAAAAATATTTCCAAAAATTTCAAATCTACTTTCACTCAATAAAATTAAATTTAGAATTTCTTTTTTATTTTATAACATGTTTATAATCTTGTGATATTTTTTTAAATTAATTAAAGTTACTTTAAATATCGATTTTTCCTAAATAGCTATTCAAGCATTATATTATAATATAAATTACATTAAATATCAAAAAAGTTTTTATTTAAAATAAATTATATTTCCCATTATGTATAATTCTTTTCAACAAATTTATTTTATAAAAAATCAAAAAGTAATTTTGCATTATTATTTATGGTTTCCTTATTTTAAAGATGCAATTACATTTTCTATAATACGATGACCTAAATTATTTTCCATAGTCAAAATAGATTCTGGATGAAATTGAACAGCAGTTATTGGAAGTTTCTTATGTTTAATAGCCATAGCAATTCCATCATCTGATTTTGCAATTATATCTATATCATTTGGAATAATCTTTGCATATAAAGAATGATATCTTCCAACAACAAGTTTTTTAGGTATTCCATCCCACATAAAACAATTTTTAGTAATGTTAATCTTTGATGGTTTTCCATGTTGAGGATAATTTAATTGACCTAGTTCTCCTCCAAAGTACTCAATTATACCTTGTAATCCTAAACAAACTCCAAATATAGGTGTATTCTTTTCAATACATAACTTGATTGTACTTTTTAAATCAAATTCTTTAGGCTCTCCAGGTCCTGGTGATAACATAACTAAATCAAATTTTTCATTTTTTAATTTTTCTCTGGCATATGGTGGTCTTAATACAATAACTTCGGCTCCTGTTTGTTTAAAGTAATTTGCAAGTGTATGAACAAAAGAATCTTCATGATCAACAAATAATATTTTTTTGTTCCCACCAACTTTATCTAATTTCTTATAATTACTATTTTCACTATATTCTTTACTTATTGATTTTAATAAAGCCCCTGCTTTAATATACGTTTCAGTTTCTTCATCTTCTGGAATAGAATCGTAAAGCAAAGTTGCTCCAACCCTTATTTGAGCTATACCATCTTTTAATCTAAATGTTCTTAGAGTCAAACCTGTATTTAAATTCCCATCAAAAGTTAAGGATCCAATAGCACCTCCATACCATTTTCTAGCTGAATCCTCTTTATCTTCCAACCATTTTATTGCAGCTCTCTTTGGTGCGCCTGTAACTGTTACAGCCCACATATGACTTAAAAAAACGTCTAAAGCATCATATTCATCTTTTAAAATTCCTTCAACATGATCAACGGTATGGATTAGATGAGAATACATTTCTATTTGTCTTCTTCCTATTACCTTAACAGAACCTGGAATACATATTCTAGATTTATCATTCCTATCTACATCAGTACACATAGTTAATTCTGATTCATCCTTATATGAATTAAGTAATTTCTTAATTTGCTTTGCATCATCTATTGCATCACTTCCTCTTTTGATAGTTCCTGATATTGGACAAGTTTCAACTCTTTTTTTATCTACTCTTATAAACATTTCAGGAGAAGAACCAACCAAAAATTCTGAGCCTAAATTAATTATAAACCCATATGGACTTGGATTTATTTTTCTTAAACGCTTATATATAGTTGAAGGATTTAAATCAGTTCTTTCATATAAAGTTTGTGATGCAACAACTTCAAATAAATCTCCTTTTTCAAAAGATTTTATAGCCTCCCTTACTACATTTGCATATTTACCTTTTTTTAATTTTGGTATATCAACTTCTCTACCCCTATTTACATCATATCTAATATCTTCATTTTCTCTTGGTAGTCCTTCTGTTGATTCTCCATTAACACTAAATTCATATTTAATATTAAAAGCCACTGATAACTGATGATCAACAGCTATTAATTCATCTGGTAAAAATAAAATCATATCTGCTTGATCACTGTCTCTATTATTTTTATACTCCATTGGCTCAAATTGAAATACCAAATCATATCCAAAAGAACCATACAATCCTAAAAAATTTTCGTCTTCATTAAAAAAAAGTTGCTTAATTTCTCTCACTAAATTAAAAACAGTAGGTTGTTTACTTCTATTTTCTTCATCAAAATACTGATTTGTCTCTATTATTCTTCCTTTAATTCCTATATCTGTTTTATCCATATCTATAAATTCTTTATTACTTTTAATTTTTTCATATATGGCACCTAGAATAATATTTCCTCTTTTATTCAAAGAATTAATTTCAAATTCCTTTCTAAAAGTTTTAATTTCAATATTCGGATTTACAAACCCAAAGTCCCATCTCGAATACCTATTTGGATATTCATAACTACTTGATAAAAGAACACCTCTTTTTTTATCAATATAATTAATTATACTTTCTGTTGCTGAATTCAATTCTATTTTTTCAGAATATCGATCAACAATTATATTTCCTTTTGTCTTATATGTGCATTTTTTTTCCATATAAGATAAATTGTCAAACCTCGCCATATAAATACCTCCTCATAAATATATTTTACTTTTTACTCTTTTGAATTATTTACAAAAATTCTATATCAAAATACTTCAAAATTAAACAAATTTCTTATTTATAAATATGCTGATTCTACTGAATCAATGTAAATCCAGCACATTCATTTAAATAATCAACTATGATAAAATTTGAAATATACTATAAATTTTGTTTTGTTCGCCTTATAAATTCTTTTAAGAAAGAATATAATAAAAAATTTTAATTGTAAAGAAATAATAAAAGACAATATAAAACACCTAATGAAATCCTAAAAAATAATATTACATTTTTTCAAATATGAGAGTCACTAAAATCATGTGATTCATTATTTTAAAATGCATACTTATTTTTTGGATATCTCTAATTGTTCTATAAAAACTAAATCTTCATCTATTCAAACTCATCTAATCTCATCTTATAATATTTTAATATCTAAAAAATAATACCAAAATATATTAATCAAAACAATATTATTATAAACAATTAGAAACAATAAATTCCTAATATTTATAATTAATATGTTTAGAAGTCTCAAAATAATAAAACTTCGCTGAGTAAGGCATAAGGCCTAATCAAATTAGTTTTACCAATTTAATCCATTTAAAATAATTACTAAAATTTTATATCCTATAAGCCTCCCTTATAAAAGTACAATATTCATCACCTGCTATTTCTGATTCTTATATATTCATATGATAATTCATTAAATAATTTAGGTTTACCACTCCAATTATTTAAAAAATATACAATTGCAAGTAAAATTAAAAATAATTTTGAAATAATTTCTTTATCAAAGATTACTCCAAATAAGAATACTACCCCTGCAATTATAATATAAACATTAGGGTTTTTTCTCTGCTTAATCATTAAAAAATCCTCCCAACACAAATAAAGTTCAATCAATAAATATATACCCCTAACAGGCATTTTTTAACATCCACTATTTTAATCTACTTATATTTTATTTTAAATGTCTTAGGGATATCAAAAAAATAATTTTTATTTTTAAATAATGAATCAACCATTTATATTAATTCTTAAACAAAAAAACATACTATTATTCTTAAGTTCCCCTAATTTATTTTTAGAAGAAATGCTATTAGGAAAAGAAATGTTATTAAAACTCTATAATTATTTACTATAATTTTAATATATTTTAGTATAAATTTCAATATCAATTAGCTTAAAAATTTGATTGGATTTCTAATATATAAAAACAAATAAAAAAAACTATTTATTCTAGAGATAATCAAAAAGTTGACTAATTTATTTTTTTATTATACCTTAGGGATATCCAAAAAATAAACTCTAATTCTCGAGTGTGAATTCACATGATTTAAGCAAATTTCAGACGAAAATAATTTGGTATTATTTTTTAGGTTCTCCTTATTCTTCCCATTTAGGATTAAAATTGTATAATTGTGATGGTCTATGACCAGCATCTTTAGTAAATTTATCAATTTTCATAACTTTGTTAATAATTTTTCTTCTAAATGCAGCTGTAAGCATCTTTTTCCCTAAAATTACTTCATACACCTTTTGCAACTCTGATAAAGTAAATTCTTTATCCATTAGATTAAAAACAACATCTGTATATTCAAGTTTATTTCTTAATCTTTCTAGAGCATAAGATATAATTTTTATATGATCAAAAGCAATATTATCAGAACTTAAAATTTCTCTTTTATATATAATATTTTTTTCATAAACTTCTTTGGTGATTTTTAACTCTGATACAAAATTCATATCATTATTAATAAGTTTAATATTAACTAGTTTCACAATTTTATAGCCATTTTCTAAGTCATTTTTTTCTTTTGATAATACATTATACTCTAATTCAAACCACTCTGCTTCTTCTGCATCATCTCCAGCAATCAAATCTATTTTTGAACTATCTACCAATGACATATATGAACAACTAAGAACTCTCATTCTTGGATCACGGTTTACATCTCCCCAAGTATATAATTGCTCCATATAGATTTTATCTACTCCTGTTTCTTCTTTTAATTCCCTCTTGGCAGCAATGTCCAAATCTTCATCAATTGAAACAAATCCCCCAGGTAATGCCCATTTACCCAAAAAAGGATGTGTCTTTCTCTTTACTAAAAGAATATTTAATTTCTTATCAGGTAGTTTTCTATAATTGTACTTTTTAGTATTTTTAATAGAAAAAATATTCATATCAACTGTCACAGATGGTTTTTCATACTTATTCGAATCATATTTATCTAAAAATTCTTTTTCATTCATATTATAAATTCCTATCTATAAGTTTTAACAAATCTATTTTTTGATATTATCTAAATGATATTATCATTATATTATATAAAAAAATCATTTATTGTCAATATGTAATTCATCCCAATAATTTTGCTTTTTATCAATTTTTTCTAAAACTATCAATAGTTTCACGAATTTTCAAAAAAAATTGTCTAGTTTCTTTTTTATTTTACTTTTATTTTAAACAAAAAAAAATACATTACTATTAAAATTTCTAATTATTCAGCATTAAGGAAACCCTAAAAAATAATATCACATTTTCAAAATCTGAGAATCACTAAGGGATAGCCACAAAAACAAACTCTAATTCTCGAGTATGAATTCGCACAATTTAAGCGAACTTCAGATGAAAAGAATTCGGTATTATTTTTTAGGCTCTCCCTAAATCAAATATTGTTGTATTAATTATAAGAAAAAAATAATGAGATATAATTATCCATTCTTCAAATCAATTAAGGCTCTTGAACCATATATAACCGCATAATCCCCTAAAACACTTTTAGAAATTTCTACATTTTTCATTATATTCACCATTGTGAATTTCTCTAAATATTTTTTAAATATCCTTATTGCATAATCTCCTGTAGCTTCTATTAATCCACCTCCAAGTATTACTTTTTCTGGATCTAAAGTATTAATTACTCCACCTGCACCTGCTGCTAAATAATACATTGCTCTTTCCAATATTTCAATTGATAAAGAATCATTTTCCTCAATTCCCTGTTTTATGTATTTACTTTTTAAAGTATTATAATTTCCATTTAGAAATTTTTCCAATATGGTGTGTCTTCCTCTTAATATTTCATATTTAATATCTCTTAACATCGCTGTTTTACTTGCATATGCTTCAACACAACCTCTTTGACCACAATTGCAATATGGTCCTTCTGTATTAACAGATATGTGACCAATTTCACCAGCCGCATGTTTATTACCTGTATACAACATATTATTTATAACAAGTCCTCCGCCAATACCCGTCCCAACAAATATACCTAAAAGATTTTTTGCATTTTTACCTGAACCAAATTTCCATTCTCCAAGAACTCCAACATTAACATCATTTCCTATGTAAAATGGCACATGAAATTTTTCCACAATATCTTTCTTAATATCATAATTTTCCCATGGAAGATTTGGAGAATATATAATAATGCCCTTATCTTCATCTACAATACCTGCAGCTCCTGCCGAAATTGCTGAAATATCAGAAATTGATAATTCTGATAATTTTAGTACTTCATTAACCAAACTAATGATTTTTTCTTTTAACTTATCAACGCCTTCAAAGGACTTTGTTTTCTTTTTTACCTTACATACAATTTCAGTCCCATCAAAAAGAACTGCTAATAATTTTGTCCCTCCAATATCAAGACATATATACTTTTTCGTTTCCATAAATCCTCCATAAAATTATATTTATACAAATAATATCAGTAATTTATTATGAATAATTTAAGTCAATATCTCAAATTGATAAAAAGTTTATTTCATAAGACTATATAAATATCATCATTATAATATCTATGTTTATCTTTTATTTTCTATATTTTTAAGTCCAATATCATTTCTATAATGCATACCCTCAAAATTAATTTTTTTAATTATTTTATAAGCATTTTCTCTTGCTAATTCAAAGTTTTCATTTAAAACTGTTACTCCTAAAATTCTTCCTCCATTTGTTAAATACTTACCATCTTCTATTCTTGTACCTGCATGAAAAACTATAGTGTTTTCTTCATTATCTACATCGTCTAAACCAAAAATTTTATAACCTTTTTTATATTTTAATGGGTATCCACCTGATGCTGCAATTAAACAGATTGCTGCTTTTTTATTCCATTTAATATTAATTTCTGAAAGTTTTTCATTATAAATAGCATCAAAAATTTCTACCAAGTCGCTTTCTAATCTTGGTATTACAACCTGAGCTTCTGGATCACCAAATCTTGAATTATATTCAATTACTTTTACTCCACTATTAGTTTTTATCAATCCAAAATATAAAATTCCCTTATATGTTATATTTTCCACATTTAAGGCTTGTAAAGTCGGCATGAATATTTTATTTATACACTCACTTTCCAATTCTTTTGTATATATTTCACTTGGTGAAAAAGTTCCCATTCCTCCTGTATTTGGTCCCTCGTCATTATCATATGCTCTCTTATAATCTTGTGAACTTACCATTGGAACAATTATATTGCTATCTGTAAATGCTAAAATTGTTATCTCTTGTCCTTCCAAATATTCTTCAATAACTATTTCTCTTCCTGCTTTTCCAAATACTTTATCAGTCATTATAGTTTTTATTGCATTTAATCCTTCATTATAATTATTTACAATAAAAACTCCTTTTCCAAGTGCTAATCCATCAGCCTTTATAACTATTGGAAATTTAGATCCTTTTAAGTATTCAATAGCTTTATCACTGTTATTAAATACTTCATATTCAGCTGTTGGTATAGCATTTCTCTTCATAAAATTTTTAGAAAAAGACTTACTCCACTCTAAAATTGCTGCTTCTTTAGTAGGCCCAATAGCCTTAATACCTTCCTTAACTAATTCATCTACCATTCCTATAGATAGAGGATCATCAGGTGCAACTACAACCATATCTATTTTATTATCTTTTGAAAATTTAACTACACCCTTTATATCCATTGCATCTATATCAACACATTCTGCTATATTTGAAATTCCACCATTACCTGGTGCACAATATATCTTATTTACTTTACTGCTTTGTCTGATTTTCCATATAATAGCATGTTCTCTTCCGCCACTTCCAACAACAAGTATATCCATCTAAACACCTCTTAAATATAAATTTATTCTACTTTGGATATCAAAAAAC
The DNA here is from genome assembly GCA_039770155.1 of Clostridiales bacterium. Lineage (GTDB taxonomy): Bacteria > Bacillota > Clostridia > Acetivibrionales > JBDMZA01 > JBDMZA01. The sequence continues at coordinate 8,122 of JBDMZA010000545.1, read as the reverse complement.
AAATTGTCATCTACCTTCGTTTATTATTCGCCAATACCAACTGGTACTAATAATTTTCAAATAAAAAAATACAATATTATTTTTTAAGTTATCCCTTTGTTTTAACAATTCTTCCTTCAATATATAATTTTTCCTCAGTAAAATACTTTATTGCTTTAGGAAGTATAACCCATTCTGCTTCTTCCATTACTCTTTTTTGTAGTATTTGAGGAGTATCATCTTTTAAAACATTAACTGCTTTTTGAAAAATTATAGGACCAGAATCATATTCATAATCAACAAAATGAACAGTTGCCCCTGTTATTTTAGAACCATATTCCAAAACCTTTCTATGAGGTATAATACCATAATATCCTGTGCCACAAAAAGATGGTATTAGTGATGGATGAACATTTATAATTTTATTTTTATATTTTTTTATGACTCCTTTACCCAATAGAGATAAAAATCCTGCTAAAACTATAAAATCAATGTTAAATTCCTCAAAATAATCCAATAAAGCCCTATCATATAATTTTTCATCACTAAATTCTTTCCTGCTTATAACTTTTGATGGAATATTATATGTTTTTGCTCTTTTTAAAGCATATACATCCTTTTTACTTGATATTACAGTTGAAATTTGGCAATTTTTTATATATCCCTGATCTATTTTATCCTTGATTGCCTGTAAATTAGTTCCTCCACCTGAAACCATTACACACATTTTTAGCATATATCCACCCCTGATTCTCCCTCAATAATTTCTCCGATAATATATGCTTTTTCATTTTGTTCATCTAAATATTTTACAATATTCTCTGCTGATTCATTATTTACTGCAATAACCATTCCAATTCCCATATTAAAAGTATTATACATATTTATCTTCTCAAATCCACCTACTCTTTCCAATAATTTAAAAATAGGTAATTCAGGCCAAGTCTTACTATTTATTTTAACTCTTAGCCCATTAGGAATAATTCTTGGAATATTTTCTATAAACCCTCCACCAGTAATATGAGAAATACCTTTTATTTCAAACTTTTCTTTTATATCCAATATTGTTCTAACATATATTTTTGTAGGTTCCAATAATTCCTCGCCCAAAGTTCTTCCAAAAGCTTCTATAAACTCTTGCATCTTTTTAACATTAGGATTTAAAATTTTTCTAACTAAAGAAAATCCATTGCTGTGAAGTCCTGTAGAAGGTAAACCAATTAGTTTATCTCCTTTTTTTATATTTTTACCATCAATAATTTTTTCCTTATCAACTATGCCCACTGCAAACCCTACTAAATCGTATTCTCCTTCTTGATAAAAACCAGGCATTTCAGCAGTCTCTCCACCAACAATAGCACATCCAGAATCAACACATCCTTCAGAGACTCCTTTTACTATAGCTGCAATTTTTTCAGGTTTATTTTTTCCAACTGCTATATAATCCAAAAAAAACAGAGGCTCAGCTCCGTTACAAATAATATCATTTACACACATAGCAACACAATCAACACCAACTGAATCATGTTTATCCATTAAAAATGCTATCTTTAATTTGGTACCAACTCCATCAGTTCCTGAAACTAGCACTGGATTATTATATTTATACTTAGCCAGAGAAAAAAGACCTCCAAAACTTCCTATATCAGATAAAACCTCAGGTCTTAATGTTTTTTTTACATGCTCTTTCAATAATCTTGTTGATTCATAACCAGCTTCTACATCTACTCCAGCATCTTTATAATTTATCATTTTAATATTTCCCCCTAATGTTTAACTGAGGAAACTAAAAAATACTCTTAATATTTTCTAGTTTCTCCCATTTTAAATTCTGTATTTTATATTAGACATAATCAAAATATAAATAATATCACATTTGTAAAATCTGAGATTCATTAAAATCATTTGATTCATTATTTTAAAATGTAGATTTTATTTTTTGATGTCCCTAACCACAAGAAAATTTATCTCCACTTTCAGGAACTTCAATTGGATATTTTCCATCAAAGCAAGCACTACAAAATTCACATTTGGATCCTACTGGCGTTTTCTTTATTCCCTCTAAGCTAATATATCCCAACGAATCTGCACCTACCATTTTTTTTATTTCTTCAACTGTATTACAGGCAGCAGCTAATTGATTTCTTGAAGGAAAATCCATACCAAAAAAACAGGGATATCTTACAGGTGGTGAACTTACTTTCATATGTACTTCTTTTGCTCCAGAATCCTTTAACAATTTTACTATCCAATTACTAGTTGTACCCCTTACTATAGAATCATCAATCATTACAATTCTCTTGTTTGAAATAATATTTTTCATTGCATTTAATTTTATTTTAACAAACATTTCTCGTTGATTTTGTTCTGGTTGTATAAAAGTTCTACCAACATACCTGTTTTTAATTAATCCTTGTCCATAAGGAATTCCTGATTCCTTTGAATAGCCAATTGCAGCAGTAAGTCCTGAATCTGGAACTCCTATTACCAAATCAGCATCCATAGGTTGTTCTCTTGCCAATATTCTTCCAGCCTCTAATCGTGACTGATGAACACTTGCTCCATCAATAATAGAATCTGGTCTGGCAAAATATATATATTCAAATAAACATACACTTGCTTTTTGTGGAGTATTTGTTTGAACTGATTTTATTCCATACTCACTTAAAACTACTATTTCTCCAGGATTCACATCTCTTACAAACTCTGCTCCAATTGCATCTAATGCACAACTTTCAGATGATAAAACATATGAATCTTTAATTTTACCAATACATAATGGTCTTATGCCATTTTTATCTCTTACCCCAACTAACTTTTTAGGTGTTAGTATTATTAAGGTATATGAACCCTTTATTATGTCCATAATCTTCGCTATACAATCTTCTATATTTTCATTTGATTTTCTATATCTCGATATTAAATTTGCAAAAACTTCTGAATCAATAGTAGATTGGAATAAAACCCCATCTTCTTCCATTCCCTTCCTTATCTCTCCCGCATTTACTAAATTACCATTATGAGCAAGTGCCATCTGTCCTTTTTTATACTGCACTACCATTGGTTGAGAATTTTCTATTCTACTATCTCCTGTAGTAGAATATCTCACATGTCCAATAGCTGTTTTTCCAATTAATTTTTCAATAGATTCCTTGTTAAATACATCATGTACTAAACCCATATCTTTATGATATGATATAGTTCCATTATTATTTACTGCAATTCCTGCACTCTCTTGTCCTCTATGTTGAAGAGCATATAAAGCATAATAAGTCAATCTTGCTACTTCAAGATTATTTCTACTATAAATACCAAATACACCACATTCTTCTTTTATTTTATCCCATAAATTATTATATGTAATACACATATATATCCTCCTAAACACTCCCATAAACTAAATAAAAAATAAACTCACCAAGAAATATCCAAAAAATAACTCTAATTCTTGAGTATGAATTCTTATGATCTAAACGAATTTCATATTATTTTTTAGGTTATCCTAAGCTTTATTTAATTTACTGACTAGATTACTATTTTTCTTTTCCACTTCTTTTTTCATATTAGTTTTATATTCCTTCATCTTCTCTTTTAATTTAGAATATTTAACCGATAAGATCTGGATAGCAAGCAAAGCAGCATTTTCACTTCCATTAATTGCAACTGTCGCCACTGGAACACCACTTGGCATCTGAACTATAGATAAAAGAGAATCTAATCCATCCATAGTAGAAGATTTTATTGGTATCCCAATAACAGGTAATGTAGTATATGCAGCTAAAACTCCTGGCAAATGAGCTGCTTTACCAGCTGCCGCAATAATAACTTCTATATTATTATTTTCAGCATTTTTAGCATATTCTGAAGCTTTTTCAGGAGTTCTATGTGCTGAACAAACTAACACATCAATAGTTACTCCAAATTTTTTTAAGACTTCTATACATTTTTCCAATACAGGGTAATCTGAATCACTTCCCATTACTAATGAAACTTTTATTTCTTTTAAATCCTTCATAATTATCCTCCAAAATTAATAAATCTAAACAAATTATTCCCATTCAATAGTTGATGGTGGTTTACTTGTTATATCATAAACAATTCTATTTATATGTTTTACTTCGTTTACAATTCTATTTGATATTATCTCTAAATTGTCATAAGGAATTCTAGCCCAATCAGCAGTCATAAAATCAGATGTTGTAACAGCCCTTAAAGCAACTGTATAATCATAAGTTCTTTCATCTCCCATAACACCAACACTGCGCATACCTGTTAATACTACAAAATACTGGCTTATTGAGTATTTAGGTCTAATTCTTTCAATTTCCTCTCTGAATATTGCATCAGCTTCTTTTAAAATATCCAACTTTTCTTCTGTAATATCTCCAATAATTCTTATAGCTAATCCTGGACCTGGGAAAGGTTGTCTCATAACTAAATATTCCGGAATTCCAAGTTCAATTCCAGCTTTTCTAACTTCATCCTTAAATAAATCTCTCAAAGGTTCTATTATTTCTTTAAATTCAACAACATCAGGTAATCCACCTACATTATGATGACTCTTTATAAGAGCAGCATCACCTTTCCCACTTTCAATAATATCGGGATAAATAGTGCCTTGTACTAAATAATCCACTTCTTTTATCTTCTTAGCTTCCTCTTCAAACACCCTTATAAATTCTTCACCAATAATCTTTCTTTTAATCTCTGGATCCTTTACATTCTTTAATTTTTTTAAAAATCTTTCTTTTGCATTTACCCTTATAAGATTCATTTCAAATTCATTTTTAAATACTTTTTCAACTTCATTAGCTTCATCTTTTCTTAATAGACCATGATCAACAAAAATACATGTTAAATTCTTTCCAACTGCTTTGTGTATAAGAACAGCTGCAACTGACGAGTCTACACCACCTGATAGTGCACATAAAACTTTTTTATCATTTAATTTTTCTTTGAAAAATTTTATAGAATTTTCTGCAAATGAATCCATAGTCCAATCACCAGATACCATACATATATCATATAAAAAATTATTTAAAACATCTTTTCCTTTTGGAGTATGAACTACTTCAGGATGGAATTGCACTCCATATACTTTTTCCTTAGAATTCTCAAATGCTGCAATTTTACAGTTTTCTGTACTTGCAGTATTAATAAATCCCATTGGTAAAGTTTCAACATGATAAGTATGGCTCATCCAACAGGTAGTATCTCCTTCTAAACTTTTGAAAAGCTTCCCATCAGAACTAAAATTAATATCTCTTTTACCATACTCTCGTCTTTCAGACTTTACTATATTACCATTAAAAATTTTACTTATTAATTGCATTCCATAACAAATACCAAGTATTGGAATTCCTAAATTAAATACTTCCAAATCACAAATTGGTGAGTTATCATCTATAACAGTTGCAGGTCCTCCAGTAAATATAATACCTTTTGGATTTATATCTTTTATTCTATCTATAGAAACACTGTATGGAATAATTTCACAATAAACATTTAATTCTCTTACTCTCCTTGCAATCAATTGATTATACTGTCCACCAAAATCTAAGACTATTATTTTTTCATTTTTCAAACTATTAACCTCCAAAAATATTTCAAGTATATCATTAAAAGATATCCAAAAAAATTGTCTTTCACAAGTAATTAAATCTATATGTATTTACAAAACAATTATACAAAACTTTTTATAAAACTGTAAAGTACTGATATATTGGATATATATTACAAAACTTTTTTTTGATTAAGGTTTATATCTTTTCCCTTGATAAGAATTTATGCTATTCATCTCTTCTATCAATTTATCATGTACTTTCCACCAACTCATATTCCAATTACAGAAAATAGTTCTTTCTTTTGGTGCTCTACTTACCAATCTTTGTACTACTATATCAGGATTTAAATATTCTAAAAAACTAATGGCTCTATTTATATAATCCTCCAAAGATAAAAGTTTAAATTCTTTATTTTTATACATAATGGCAATTTCTGTATTTTCAAGAATATATAAAGAGTGACATTTTACTTGATCTATTTTAAGCGCAGAAATAATTTTAGCTCCTTCTATCACATCATCAATACTATCAAAAGGAATGTCTAATATATAATGTACACAAGTATTTATATTATATTCCTTAATCATAAATATAGCTTCAATAAATTCAGCTAAAGTATGTCCTCTCTTTAGTATTTTAAGAGTCTTATAATTAACTGTCTGTAAACCAATTTCCAGTACAATATCAATGTTTTTTTCGCAATTTATATCATTTAAAAATTCCAATTGTTCTTTTGTGATACAATCTGGTCTTGTAGATATATATATAGCAACAACATCTTTAACACAAGATTCAATTATATATTTTTTGAAAATATCTATAGGAAAATAAGTATTTGTATAATTCTGAAAATAAGCAATATATTTTTCAGGTTTATATCTTTTCTTAAGCCTTTCTTTATTTTCATTTAATTGTTGACCTATTGACAGTTTATTTGATAAATTCTCAAAACCAGTTCCCTCTTCTCCGCAAAAAATACACCCACCAAAACCTATTTTTCCATCTCTATTCGGACAATTTGATGGAATATTTATGGGTAATTTATAAACTTTTTTATTATATTTTTCTTTCAAATATTCTGAAAATTTGTTATACATCTTAAAATCCATTTTCTACATTTTTATTTACATCATGATAAATTTTCCAAAGGGGTTGATTAGATTCTATAGCTGCAAGCCTACAATCTTCATATTCAGGAGAAAACTTAGAAAATTCACCCTTTGAACCGATTTTAACTCTAATTTTGCCATATTTAGTATTAACATTTATAATTTCTCTATTCATAACATATCTTTGTGACGTTACTTTCCTTATTCCAAGAGTGGATGTTTCTTCAAAAATCATATTTGTAATTTTTAATTCTAATTCTTTCTTAGTAATAATAGTAAGTTTTACAGATGGTCGATTTTTTTTCATGTATATTGGAGTATAGTATACATCTAAAGCTCCTGTATTAAATAATTTTTCCATTATAAAACCTAACATTTCCGGAGTTGTATCATCTAAATTAGTCTCAAGAATACTTACATCTTCTTTGTATAAAATTGCCTTATCAAGTAAAGTTCCCATTACAACTCTTAATGCATTTAGTTTGCCAATATCTTTTTTACCTGATCCATATCCGACTTTATCAATTATCATCTCTGGCATATTTCCATAATATGTAGAAGTGCTTTTTAATATAGCAATTCCTGTTGGAGTAACTAATTCCGTGGAAATATTATCACAAACATATGGAATATTACTATCTGACAGCATTTCCATAACAGCTGGAACAGGAACAGGAATAATTCCATGCTCACACTCCATATGTCCTTGCCCATCATGAACCGGAGAAGATATTATCTTATCCACTCCTAAAATATCAAAGCAAATAGCAGCTCCTATTATATCTATAATAGAGTCAACAGCTCCTACTTCATGAAAGTGTACTTCTTCAATCTTCTTATTATGTACTTTTGCTTCAGCTTTTGCAATTTCTCTAAATATTTTTTTACTTAATTCTTTAATTGATTTTTTCAAATTACTTATATCTATCATACCTTCAATATCACTTAAATGTCTTCCATGCTTTTTATGAGAATGTTCACTACTATCATTCCCACAATGTTCATCTAATTTTTTTAGCATATCTGTATACTCTTTATTTATTTTTATATCAAAGTCAGTACAAGTTATACCATAATTATCAACTTTCTTAATATCTATATCATAACCTGCTAAATTCAATTTCCTTAGTTCATTTAAAAATAAATCTTTATCTATCCCTAAATCTATTAAAGCCCCAAGTGTCATATCACCACTAATTCCAGAAAAACAATCAAAATATAGAATCTTCATAATACACATCCTTAAATTTTATAATTAAAATAAAATAATCAAAGTAATAAGATATAATCAAAAAATAAACTAGTCAACTTTTTTTAAACTTCATGTTGTTTTATGAAATTTTTAATTATACCTAAATTGCTTTAATTAAATTTTAGGCATAATCAAAAAATAAACTAGTCAACTTTTTTTGAAAATTCGTTAAACCATCGATATTTTCAGAAAAAAATTGTCTTATGAAATTTTTGATT
>JBDMZA010000544.1:0-5135 GCA_039770155.1 Clostridiales bacterium | reverse complement strand
TGCAGATGATGTTCTAAGACAAGGTGTACAGGGAATATCAGATTTAATAGGAGTTCATGGATTAATAAATCTTGACTTTGCAGATGTTAGAACTGTTTTGTTAGATACAGGTTTAGCACATATGGGAATAGGAAGAGCTTCAGGTGAAAATAGAGCAGAGGAAGCAGCAAAACAAGCTATTCAAAGTCCACTACTTGAAACTTCAATTGAAGGCGCAAAGGGAGTTTTGTTAAATATTACCGGTAGTTCAGATTTTGGTTTATATGAGGTAAATGCTGCGGCAGAATTGGTTCAAAAATCTGCAGATCCAGAAGCAAATATAATATTTGGTGCAGTTATAGATGAAAATTTAAATGACGAAGTTATTATAACTGTTATAGCAACAGGCTTTGAAAGAAAGTTTGCTGTAAAAAGAAAGGTATTAGAAGATGATGATAGCGTAACAACTAAAGATTCTTCTCTATTTAAAAAAGAAAGAATTGTATCTTCAGAGCCAGAAAATGAAAATGATGAGTTAAGAATTGATATACCAACTTTTTTAAGAAGAAAAAATACAAGATTTAAGCAGTCAAATTCTGACAAGGATAAAAAGTATTAATTGTGTTTATAATAATAAAAAAGTTTATAATATTTAAATTTAAAGGGCTTAACTAATTATAAAAGTTGGCTCTTTTTAATACTTAGGATTCCATTAGGAGAGCTTAAAAAATAATACCGAATTCTTTTCGTCTGAAGTTCGCTTAAATTGTGCGAATTCATGCTCGAGAATTAGAGTTTATTTTTTGGCTATCCTTTAGGATAACCTACTAAAGGACTGGAATTTTATTATTATCAATTCTAAACATATAGATATATTTTGGATTATACCTAATATTATACTTGAATTTTGTTTTAAGTATAGATTAAAATGTAAATATAAATTTAATCTATACTATAAGGAGAAAGTTTATGAGATGTCCTTTTTGTAACACAGATAGTGATAAAGTAATAAATTCAAGACCAACAGATGAAGGAATAACAATAAGAAGAAGAAGAGAGTGTCTTAATTGTAAAAAAAGATATACAACCTTTGAAAAAGTAGATAATATACCCTTGAGAGTAATTAAAAAGGATAAGTCAAGAGAAATTTTTGATAAAGATAAAATTTTAAAAGGATTACTAAAGGCTTGTGAAAAAAGACCTGTATCTACTTCTGAATTAGAAAACCTAATTTATGAAATTGAAATGCAAGTTTTAAATTCTATGGAGAGAGAAATAAATTCACAGATTATTGGTGAATTAATTATGGAAAAATTAAAGATTATGGATGAAGTTTCTTATGTGAGATTTGCTTCTGTTTATAGACAATTTAAAGATATTCAGACATTTATGAAGGAAATTGAAAAATTATCTAAAGAAAAATAAATAATATTTTGTTGAATTAAATAAAATAAAGACAAACATACATCTTATGTTATATAATATATCTAATGCTTATTATATGATGATGGAGGGTGTTTTTTTGTTTGCAAAAGTTAAGACTTGTTGTTTGATTGGTATAGAAGGATTTTTAATAGATATTGAAATAGATATTAGTAATGGGATACCAGCTTTTGAAATTGTAGGATTGGGAGATATAACTGTTAAAGAATCTAAGGAAAGAGTAAAAGCAGCAATTAAAAATTCAAATTTGGAATTCCCTATAAAAAAGATTACTATTAATTTATCACCTGCGAACATCAGAAAGATTGGTGCTTTATTTGACCTAGGAATTTCATGTGCAATATTATTAGTTTGTGGAATAATAAAAAGAGATATTAGTAAATGGATTATTATAGGTGAACTTTCACTGGATGGTAAAGTGAAAGATATAAATGGAATATTGCCAATTGTTGCCTGCTGTAAAGAATTAGGATATAAAAACATTATTGTTCCTTTTGATAATTTATATGAAGCAAAAATAGTTAAGGGAGTAAATATTATAGCAGTAAAAACATTGAATGAAACTGTGAATTTTTTTAATGGTGAATGTGAAGATATTAAAATTAATGGAGAAAACATCAATAAAAATATATTTTACCAGAATAGCTACTATGATGTAGATATGTCTGATGTGAAAGGACAAAATGTAGCAAAGAGAGTATTAGAAATTTCTGCAGCTGGAAATCATAGTATTTTAATGATTGGATCACCAGGTTCAGGAAAAACAATGCTTTCAAAAAGATTACCAACTATATTACCAGATATGACTTATGAAGAAGTAATTGAAGTAACAAAGATATACAGCATTATGGGTTTGACATCAAAAGATATCCCGATTGTGAAGAATAGACCTTTTAGAGATCCCCATCATACAATTTCATGTACAAGTTTAGTAGGTGGTGGGACTTATCCAAAACCAGGTGAATTAAGTTTAGCTACTAAGGGAGTTTTATTTTTGGATGAATTTCCTGAATTTAAGAAAGAAACATTGGAAGCTCTTAGACAACCATTAGAAGAAGGGATTGTAAATATAAATAGATTAGCGGGAAATGTGAAATATCCTGCTGATGTACTATTAGTATGTGCTGCAAATCCATGTAAATGTGGATATTATATTGATGAAAAAAGGGAATGTATATGTTCTGCATATCAAATTGGTAATTATCTTAATAAAATTTCAGGAGCCTTGTCAGATAGAATAGATTTGAAAATTGAGATTCCACAAGTTAATTATGAAGATATTTATAGTGATGTTAAAGAAGAAAATTCATTATCTATTAAGAAAAGAGTAAACAAAGCAAGACAAATTCAATTAAAGAGGTTTGAAAATATAAAAATAAAAACAAATTCACAATTATCTCATAAACTATTAAATGTTTATTGTAGTTTAGATAAAAATTGTAAAAATATTATGAGAATGGTTTTTGAAAAGTATAGTTTAAGTGCAAGAGCTCATGATAAAATAATAAAAATTGCTAGAACGATAGCTGATCTAGAAGAATCTGAAGAAATTAATGAAAAGCATATTGCTGAATCTATACAATATAGATGTAATAATGTATAAGATATAGTTAAAAAATAAAAAAAAAAGTGTGTTATAGAACACACTTTAGTTCTCAAGTATTTTGTAAGAATTTAATTTCTAATTAGCCAAATTTCAACACGTCTGTTTTTATTTTTTCCCTTATCTGTATCATTTGTGGATATTGGTTGCTCACTTCCAAATCCGTAAATTTCAATACGTTTTTTTAAGCCACTATTTAGTTCTATAAGTTGGTCAGAAACAAACTGAGCCCTTTCCTTAGACAATTCTATATTTTGAGCTTTATCACCAACGGAATCAGTATAACCAATAAGAGCTACTTTATAGTTTAAGTATTGACTTCTGTTTAGAAAATCAACAACTCTATTTAAATCATCTATGCTTTTTTTATCTAAATTTGATTTATCAGTTTGAAATCTTATGTTTACAGATAATCTACTATCTGCTCTGCTTAAGATTGTATCAAATGATTTTTTCAATTTTTTATCGGTCCATTTTAATGTTGGTATTTGTCCAACTGTTAATGGGAATACATTATTTGATATATAATCACTTTCTGTTAAAATGGCTTGACCTTCATCAGTATTAGCAAAAGAAATTAAACCATCTGTAAATTCATTAGAATTTTCAGGTGATGAATATAAATATAAACGTCTTGACAAAATATATTCTTCTGTAGCAATACTAAAAGGTGTGGGCAAAAGGAATTCTGATTGTCCATCTGATATTGCAATGGGTTTTGCACTTCCTATATATCCCATTGAAACATATCCGATTCCGTCTAAGTTAGCTGCTACAGCATCAGATATATCATTATTACAATCTTTTACTTCTATATTTTTACTAAGTGGTGTTTTATCCATAATAGTATTCATAAAAAAATCATAACTCCCTGATGATTCACCTCTTGAATATATTTTTATTTTTCCAGAATGTCCTCCGAGTTTAGACCAATTCGTTATTTTCCCTGAAAAAATATCTTGAATATCATTTTTTGATAAATCATTAATATTGTTACCATTATTTATGATTATAGATACTCCATCCAATCCTATAATAGTTTCGTTTTCTGTGTTTGACAGATTTCCAAGACCAGAGGATGAAATTTTTTCATCTTCTTCCTTTTTTATTTTTCTAGATGCCATTCCAATTTCGCAAACCTTTTCTTCAAGGTCTGTAAAGGCTGTTGAAGAACCTTTCGATACAATTCTAATTTCCTGAATAACTTTTTTATCAGGTAATCTAAAAAATATACTTATATCAAGTTCTTTTGTGTTGTAAAATTCTGTAATGTTAGTCCCACCCCTATTTGTTATATAAGATTTTACTAAAGCAGGCATTAATTTTTCTCCTATTGTACTTGAGCCAGAAATAGTTGCTAATAATTCTGTGTCTTTATCTTTCATTAGTGCAAGATTATTATTTGAGTTCATACCATTATCATTAGAGTATAATTTTGAAAATAATAGAAATACTCCTGTTATTATCAATATAACTAAAGGAATAGCAATTGATAATAATAACTTGGGAACTTTTCTTTTTTCCGCATTTTCTAATGGTGACAAAGTATCATTTTGAAATGTAGCAAATTCAGATTTTATTCTTTTGCTTTCGTTTAAACTACTTGTCTCCGAATTATTTGATTCAACAGATGATAAATTTATTACTTTATATGGACAATCATAACAAGAGGGATGATCAAAATTTTCTCCTCTCTTGTATATAGGACAATCTGGATTTAAGCATTCGTATTGTTTCGTCATTTTATTCACTCCCCAAAAAAATTTTAAATAAAATCTAGCATGTCTATATTCAAAAAATATTATAAGAAACCTAAAAAGAATGGTTGTTTTAGGTAATCCCAATATAATAGATTAAATCGAAATAATTCATGCTTAAATTTGCTACAAATTATATAAAATTATAATCATAAAAATATTATACAATAAAGTATGTTAAAGAATAAATACTTTAATTTTACTATTTTATGTATTTTTTAAGAGAATGTTTTGTTTTTTCGTCAATTTACTTATTTTTTTTTTGTATTATAAAAAAAAAAAAATTAAAAAAAATATAGAGGAAAATAATAAAAAATGTCGAAATAATAAATGGGAGAGTTATATTATTAAAT
>JBDMZA010000543.1:0-9922 GCA_039770155.1 Clostridiales bacterium | reverse complement strand
GAACCTAAAAAATAATACCAAATTCTTTTCGTCTGAAGTTCGCTTAAATCATGCGAATTCATACTCGAGAACTTGAGTTTATTTTTTGGATATCCCTAAGTAACATTTAAATTTCTATATACTATTTTGAATATTATTATTTCAAATAAATAAATAGTGATCCTAAAAATTACATTAATAATTTTTCAAATACAATATTCAGTAAATCTCTTTATTCACCAATATAAATATTTTTTTTGAAATAATAAATGTTTATAGTTTATAAATAAGGAGACTGATATTATGAACAAAAATCTAAGTAACAACTTACAAAAGAAGTTTTTGTTATTAGTTCCAATAATAATTATTATTAGTTTAATTTTGATTCTGTTTATTGGTAATTTAAATGCGGCATCATTCACTTCAGAAAACTTCACCGTAGATTATACAGTTCAAAATGATTGGGGTAATGGGGCTGTGATTAATATTGATTTAATCAATAATGGACCGACTGTTAATGGTTGGAGTATAACTTGGACATTCCCAGACAATCAGAAAATAACAAATATGTGGAATGCTACATATTCTCAAAGTGGCTCTGATGTGACTGTTAATAATTCAGATTGGAATACATCTATTCCCTCTAATGGATCACAATCATTTGGATTTACTATTTCATATAGTAGTTCAAATACTTCACCAACTAATTTTATAGTAAATTCATCCTCTACAACAACTACAACTCCTATTATAACTGAAACAGCATTTGAATCAGTAGAACCATCTACTACGACAGCGGTTCCAACTACTTCAACAAATACCTCGCCTAATGAAGGAACTTTTCATGTTTTTCTATTGCTAGGTCAATCTAATATGGCAGGATATCCTGCAGTACAAGACTCTGATAAGGTTCCAGATGATCGTATCATTGTATTAGATTATACTACCAATCAATGGCGAACAGCAATTCCTCCGTTACATTCAACATGGGGAAATGCTATAGGTCCTGGAGATTGGTTTAGCAAAACTATAGTAGATTATATCCCAGATGGTGACACTATTGGACTGATACCATGTGCAATAAGTGGTGAAAGAATTGAAACCTTTATGAAAGTTGATGGAGTTAAGTATAGTTGGATCATAGATCGTTCAAAAATGGCTCAAGAAAAAGGTGGAATTATTGAAGGAATCCTTTTCAATCAAGGTGAATCAAACAATGGTGATTCTAAATGGCCTGGAAATGTTAATACTTTGATTACAGACATTAGAACAGATTTGAATATAGGAAATGTTCCTTTCCTAGCTGGTGAATTACTTTACAGTGGAAGTTGTGCAGGACACAATGTTTTGATAAATCAATTGCCTTCTGTTGTTAATAATTGTTATGTAATCTCAGCAAATGGTCTTGTTGTGGATCCTATAGATACAGAGTGGAAACTTCATTTTGACCATGATTCACAAGTTATATTTGGAAAAAGATATGCTCAAACAATGATTGAAGCTCTTGGCTGGTAATTTTCTTTGAAAAAATCTAATTTAAAAATAATTCTTCTATCATGGAATTGAATTGTAAATCTCTTGAAAATTAAAATAAATTTCCTTGACAAAAAAATTATATGTTCTATAATAGTAATAAGAATGATTATTAATAAATGGAGAAAAAATGGATATTTATAGGAATAGTAAACAAAGAGACAGAGTTTTAGAAATAGTAAGAGATGCAAAAATTCATCCAACAGCTGATTGGATATATGAAAAATTAAAAAAGGAATTTCCAAGTTTGAGCATGGGGAATGTTTATAGAAATCTTAATATATTAGTAGATCAAAAAAAAATTAACAAATTACATTTTGGAAGTACATTTGATAGATTTGATGGCAATATTGATAGACATTATCATTTTATATGCGAAAAATGTAAAGCAATAATAGATTTGGATTTGCCAATTGATGAAAAATTAAATGATAGAGTAATTAAATATAAGGCAAATTCACATAAAATACAATTTTATGGTATCTGTGATAAATGTGAAAAATAATTTTTTTAAATATTAATAATAATCGTTCTGAATAATATTAAATGGAGGAATTAAGATGGCTAAAGTGACTAGAGAAATGGTTGAAAAATCAGGAATTAATGTGGATGATTTGCTGAACTTGTTGATTAAAAATGCATCTGCAGAATTAACAACTTTTTATTATTATACGATATTAAGAGTTAATTTAATTGGTTTGGAAGGTGAAGGATTAAAAGAAATTGCAGAAGTCGCAAGAATTGAAGATAGAAATCATTTTGAAGCGCTGGTTCCAAGGATTTATGAACTTGGCGGAGAACTTCCAGGAAATATGGTAGACTTTCATAATATATCTGCATGTCCACCAGCAAGTCTTCCTAAAAAACCAAATGATGCAAAAGAATTACTTAAAGTATTAGTAGAAGCTGAAAGATGTGCAGTAAGAGGTTATACGAATATTTGTAATATAACTGCAGGAAAGGATCATAGAACTTATGATTTAGCACTAGCTATATTGCATGAAGAGGTAGAACATGAATCATGGTTTTCAGAATTTTTAGGTGAAGGTCCATCAGGACATTTTTTAAGAAGGGGTGAAACTTCTCCTTTTGTAAGTAAATTTTTAAGATAAATTCATATTAAAAAAGCTTTCAAACTATTATTATGAAAGCTTTTTTTAGTATTTTTTCATTTCTAAATATTTCTAAATCTATAATTATATTTATACATTTTCTAAGGATAAGGCATAAGCAAAAATTTCATAAGACAATTTTTTTCTGAAAATATCGATGGTTTAAGGAATTTTCAAAAAAAGTTGACTAGTTTATTTTCTGATTCTGCCTAATATTTTATCTTTCCATAAAACTTCATCTTTTTAAAATAAATACATCATTTGATTTTAGTTATTCTCAGATTTTAAAAATTCGTTAAATATCGATATTGAAAAAAATGTTAGTGTATAGAACTTATTTAGTGATTAAAGTTTTTTATATTTAAAAAATTTATTTATAAGATTAAATAATAAAAATAAAAGAAACTCTTGACAGATTAATACAATATAGGATTTAATTAAATTGAGAATATTTATAAGGAGAGTTAAATTTGACTTATAAAAAAATTTTAAAATTAGTTGGATTAAATTTAGGTATTTCATCTTATAATATAATTTTATTTTCACCTGCGTTTATTGGAATTGAATTAGGTGCAAGTGCATTGTTAACTGCTTTTGGCGGGAGTTCGATTTTTTTAAGTACAGCTTTTTTTGTCTATGGAAATTATAAAGTACTAATAAAGGAAGAAGATCAGGAATTATTGCCTTTAGTAACAGATGAAGATTATAAATATTTATTGGAACAAAATATTCAAAAGACAACATTTAAAAAAGATATTGATATTGTTTTAAATCAAATAGATAGAATGAAAAATAAGAAAAAAACAATATTAGATGTGCTATTAGAAAAATTTAGTCAAACTGAATTAAGTTATATTAAATTTGAATCTGCAATTTTAGAAGTTGAAAAAGTATTTTTTTCTAATGTTAAAAGTATTATAAATAAGCTAAGTATTTTTGATGAAAGTGAATTTGAAATACTTATAGAAAATAAGAAAAATTTTTCGGAAAATTTTATGAAATCTAAAACAGATTTATACAATAAATATAAAAATTTTTTAAAAAAATCAGTTGAAGATAATGAAGAAATCATATTAAAACTTGATAAACTTTTATTAGAAATATCTAGACTTAATACTCTTGAATCTATCGAAATAGATAATTTATCTGCTATTAAAGAAATAGATAAGTTATCAAATCAAATAAAATATTATAAATAAACCTATTTTGAAATTAGGCAGAATCAAAAAATAAATATGAAATTTTTGATTATGCCTTAGGATAACCTAAAAAATAATAACCAATTCTTTTCGTCTGAAGTTCGCTTAAATCATGCGAATTCATACTCAAGAATTAGAGTTTATTTTTTGGATATCACTTAATAACACTTAGGATAACCTAAAAAATAATAACCAATTCTTTTTGCCAGAAGTTCTCTTGGAGCATGGGAATTTATACTCGAGAATTAGAGTTTATTTTTTGGATATCCCTCAATTAAATTGGAAAGTTGAAAATAATAATTGAAAGGGATGATTGTATGAAAAAAAAGGATAATTCTATAAAAGTTTTTGCTATTTTAATTGGTATTGCAATCTTAGTTTTTGGTAGTATTTATTTTGGTACAAGGGATAGGATAATTACAGAGGATAATGTAGATAGATTATTAAATGATTTATATGATGATATTGGTGTTAAAGAGGTTCAACCGCAAAAAGGAATTATTGAGATACTTACTAAAAAAGACACTCTTCCTGATATAAAAAAATATCCTGAGCAAGTTAAAAATACATCAAAAGACTATATTGAAATAATGTCATCTACAGAAAAAGCAGGCACAGATAAGGAGGGATGGTTAATTGAGACAGCAAATGATTTTAATAAATCAAATGTAATAATAGATGGTAAAAATGTTTCTGTAAAAATAAGAGGTATAGCCTCTGGAGTTGCTACAGATTATATTACATCAAAAAAATACATTCCTGATGCTTTTTCACCATCAAATGAGTTTTGGGGTAAAATGGTAGAATCAAAAGGCATTGATATTGAATTAATAGAAAAAAAATTAGCAGGAAACACTGCTGGTATTCTTATATCAAAGAATAAAAAGAATGAATTTATAGAAAAATACGGAAAAGTAAATACAGAAACAATTGTAAAAGCTGTAAAAGAAAACAATATAGCAATGGGATATACAAATCCATATGCAAGTTCAACAGGATTAAATTTTTTATTGTCAACATTAAATGTATTTAATAAAGAAGATTTATTAAGTGATAAATCGATTGAAGAATTTGGTAAATTCCAAAAAAATATTCCTTTTGTATCATATACAACTTTACAAATGAGAGAATCAGCACAATCTGGTATGCTAGATGCTTTTATTATGGAATATCAGACATATATTAATTCGGATTTAAAAGGAGATTATGATTTTTATCCCTTTGGAATAAGACACGATAATCCAATATATGCTTTGGGAGACTTAAATAATGATAAACAAAAGATATTAACAAAATTTATAGAATTTTGTCAATCAGATAAATATCAAAAACTTGCAACTAAGTATGGATTTAATAAACAAGCAGATTATGATTCAAAATTAAATAATATTGATGGAGAAGTTGTATCCAAATCTCAAAAATTGTGGAAAGAAAATAAAAATATAAATAATCCTATAAATGCAATATTTGTTACTGATATTTCAGGAAGTATGCAAGGAGAGCCTCTTGATAACTTAAAAAAATCTCTATTAAATGCTTCACAGTATATTGGTAAAGAAAATTCTATAGGACTGATATCATTTTCAAATGATGTTTATATTGATCTTCCAATAAAGAAATTTGATACAAATCAAATTTCTTTATTTGCTGGAGCTGTTAAAAATTTGAAATCATCTGGGAGTACTGCAATGTTTGATGGAGTTATTGCTGGAACAAAAATTCTTTCAGATATTAAGAATAAAGAACCAAATTCAAGATGTATATTATTTGTATTAAGTGATGGTGAGAGCAATGAAGGTAATGATTTAGATGATGTTGAAGAGATATTAAAACTGAAAAATATACCAGTATATACAATTGGATATAATAAAGAATTGGATAAATTAAAGAAACTTTCAAAAATAAATGAAGCAGTCAATATAGATTCTGAATCTGAAGATGTTGTATATACTATTGCAAATCTTTTTAATGCTGAGATGTAATAAATTATTATATTAGGATAGAATGAAAAATAATACTCTATTCTTTTCGTCTGAAATTCGCTTGAAATTTACGAATTCATTCTTGAGAATGTATATTTATTTTTTGCTATCTCTTAGGGGGTTAATTATGGGATTTTCTATGGAAGTAACAAATGAAAAAAAAATAAAAGATGAAATTATAGATGAGAGTAAACCTATTCCGGAAGAAATAAAGAAGTTAAAAAATTTAGCAGATAATAATGTATCTGAAATTATGAAACATGATAATGACTCATTAGAAAAAAGAAGAGAAATATTGAAGACTATTGATGAATTTGGAAAAAACACTATGAAAAGTTCATCAAGTAAGTGTTCAATGCTTCAAGTGTCAGTTTCTAATTTTCAAAAAATGGGTGATGATGGAGGAATTGTAGCTAAAGGTTTACTTGATTTACAAAGAGAAATAAAGGATCTTGATCCAAGTGCAATAGATTTTGCAAAAAAAGGAATTTTGGGACGATTATTTAATCCCATTAGAAGTTATTTTGCCAAATTTCAAAAAGCTGATAGTGTTATATCTGATATTGTAGAATCTCTTAATAAAGGCAAATTAACCCTAAAAAATGATAATACAACTCTCGAAATAGAACAGGATGAATTAAGAAAATTAACTAAAAAATTGAATAAAGAAATCGAGTTAGGATCATTAATGGATGAAACATTAACCAAACAAATTGAAAAGGCAAAATTAAATAATGAAGATCATAAAAAAGTTAGTTTTATTTCAGAAGAAATTTTATATCCTTTAAGACAAAAAATTATGGATATGCAACAAATGATAGTAGTTAATCAACAGGGATATATAGCAAGTGAGGTTGTTATTAGAAATAATAAAGAACTTATAAGAGGTGTTGACAGAGCAGAAAATGTAACAGTTTCTGCGTTAAAAACAGCTACTATTGTAGCAGGAGCATTATATAATCAAAAAATTGTCTTGAAAAAAATAGATATATTAAATAAAACAACTAGTGAAATAATAAGTAGTACATCTAAATTATTAAAAGAACAGGGTACAGAAATACAAAAACAATCAATGGAATCCAATATATCAGTTGATAAATTAAAACAATCTTTCAATGATGTAATATCTGCACTAAATACTATTAGTACATATAAACAAGAAGCACTTCCGAAAATGAAAGAAGCCATTGATCAATTTAAAGATTTGACTAAAAAAGGGGAAGAGCAAATTCAAAAATTAGAAAATAGACAAAAACTTACTTGAGTAGATATTTGAAAGTCTATCTCTTAGGAGAGCCTAAAAAATAATACCGAATTCTTTTCGTCTGAAGTTCGCTTAAATCATGCGAATTCATACTCGAGAATTAGAGTTTATTTTTTGGTTATCCCTTAGGAGAGCCTAAAAAGTAATACCGAATTCTTTTCGTCTGAAGTTCGCTTAAATCATGTGAATTCATACTCGAGAATTAGAGTTTATTTCTAGGTTCTCCTAGGATAGTTGTTGTAGAAAAATTCTATTTTATATTAGTTTGTTTTGAATATTTTTTCAAATAAACAAATCTCATTAATATAGATTCTAAAGGATTAATCTCTTTTATTTTCCCAAATAAAGTTCCTATTATAAAAGCATTACAATTTTTTTCCAGTATTGAACTTACTGCTAATGCCTCTGATTTTGATGGACCGCAGCATAATGCGCCATTATTTTTAATCATTACAGCAGAAGATTTCTTTAGTGAAGTTGAGATTTTAAGTGAATCTGAAACTACTGTTTTTACAGAAGTACCTACAATTTGTGCAAAGTCATCAAGATATGGCAAAAGTTTAATTCCTGCATGTGATAGAACTAATATTCCAGGTGTAAAAACATGAATAATACTATTTATGTCTTTACTTTTTTTATATATTTTGAAATGAATTTTTATTTTGTTTAGTATAACTTCATTCTGTATTCTGATATTATCAAGTTGATCAAATTTAATTATATAGTTTTCTTCTCCATATTTAAATACAAAACCATTTTCAATTCTATTACTTTCACAGGAGCATAATTTGTGATCTTCAGTTATTGTAATTTCCTTTTTTATTAGTCTAGAAATAGCGAAACTCATACCTTGTAAGGAATTTATATATCTTTTATTACTGATTTTTAAATACTGGTCATTAATAAATTGTTTGCAGGCATTTTCAAGTTCATTTGCTACATTGAATGTTTCTTTATAATCTTTTGAAAAGCATACTGCACCATGATTCTTCATTATTATGGCATTGCTTTTATATGATGCCAGAGCTTTTGAAATATTACTACTTAGTTTTTTAGTTCCCGGCAATGCATAATCCGCACAGATTACTTTTTTATTAAGTAAAATAAAGTCATTTGAAACATCTATATAATCTTTCATTAAAGTGCTTACGAGTGAAGCATAATTTTGATGAGTATGGATTATAAAATTAATTTCAGGATAAAATTTATAAATTTCTGAATGAACACCTTTTTCGGAAGAAGGTTTTATATTTCCACTGTAGCTACAATCTGAAATCGAAACTGTTACAATTTCTTCTGGTGTTAATTTTAAATAGTCTCGTCCACTTGGTGTAATAATAAATTGATTTTCACTTATACGAAAGCTGATATTTCCCCAAGTACGTACTATTAGTCCGGATTCTACTAATTTTTTTCCGGAAAGAATTATTGTTTCTATTTTTTCTTGTATTGTCATATAATCAACACCTTATTATATTTTAGGCATAATCAAAAATTTCATAAAACAATTTTTTGATTCTGCCTTAATTGATACATTTGAAATATTCTTTCGAATTTTAATTGAACTATTTCCAATAACAGTTAACCAAAATATAAATTTAAAAACTACAAAGAAGATAGGGTATTTAAATGTATAAAAAAGATATGATTTGAAAAATAAAATCATACCTTTTTTTATTATTTTGATATCTCTAAGTTTAAAATAAAAGTACTATACTTATTATAATAATTACAATACCTGCAATTCTGACTGTACCATTAGTTGAAGTAGATATACTTTTTGCAAGAGTTATTGTAAATAGTGGATTTATTAAAGTAACAAGTCCAAATATGAAAAATACTACACTCAAAATAATAATTTTTACAGGAGCTTCTTTGAATTTATTTGAAATTGTTTCCAAAAAACTAAATACTTTATCGCTGCTTAAAGTATCTTTTAAACTTTTACCGACTGCATTTAATGAATTTTCTATTTTACTGAAATCTAAACCTAATTCATTTATTTTAACCATAAGAGCTGTTATTTCTTCAATATCATCATCATTTAATTCGTAATTGTAATTGTTTGTAATATTAATAACTATGTCTTCTATATCTTCTTTTGAATCAGGATTTTCCTTTACAACTTCTTTTTTTACTTCATTAATTAGACCTGAGGCTTCATCACGACCAATTTTATCTCCAAGAGTTCCAGTAACTACAAGTTCTTCATTTGCAACTTTTTTTTGTTCTTCATCAATTTTATTGCCGCCTTTACTACTTTCAAAACCCTTCATAATACCTGTTAGTGCAGCAGTACCTGAAACCTTAAATGGTGCAGATGCTTGAACATCAGCATTTTGTATACCAGCAGTAATTAAAGCATTTCTAATCATGTTTTCATTTACCCATGACAAATTACTGACTGAGATATTCAACCCACTGTTTTCAGTAGGTTCAACAAATGAACATGAGATAGATTTTGTTCCTATTAGTGAATCAGAAACTATTTCAGATAAATATTTTTTTTCTTCGTCTATACTTACCTCAATAATATTAGCATCTTCTTCTGTTACACCAAAGGAATCTAACATTTTTTTCTTTTGATCTTCATTTAAATCTCCACCTAAAGTTACAGTTTTAAATGAATCTGCATATACGATATTGGACGAGATGGAAAACAATAAAATTAAAATAAAAATTGTTACTGATAACTTACCCAAAAACCTATACTTCATTATTAAAGTCTCCTTAATTTTGTTAATTTAATTTAATTTATATTATATTAAATTAAATTTTTTGGTTTTGTCTAAATACATCATTCTTTTAGTCTGAAATTCGCTTAAATCATACGAATTCATAATAGAGAATTAG
>JBDMZA010000542.1:0-24189 GCA_039770155.1 Clostridiales bacterium | reverse complement strand
CAAAAATTTCATAAGACAATTTTTTTCTGAAAATATCGATGGTTTAACGAATTTTCAAAAAAAGTTGACTAGTTTATTTTTTGATTCTGCCTAATGTAAGCCTAAATGTGATATACGAATGAATTATAATCTTTCTTTAATTTATATTCTCTTATCAAATCATTTATTGTAATAGAACCTACGACTTTATCAATTGAATTATCTATTTTGCTCCATAATTTCAAATTCAAAAATGTATCAATTTTGTTTTCATCAGAATATAAATCATCATCACCAATAACAGATAAATCGCCTTCTAACGATCTTAAAACTGTTCTTACTGATAAGTCCGACAACGAACCTGCTATAAAATAACCACCCTTTGAGCCTTTAATACTTTTTACCATTCCCATTTTTCTAAGAATTGCAAAAATATGTTCCAAATAATTCTCTGAAACCATTAATCTTTCAGCAATACTACCCAGTGTAATTTTGCCTCCATTTGAAAATAATGCAATATCAACAATAGCTCTTAGACCATATCTTCCTTTAGTAGAAATTTTCATTAAATATCATCACCTTAATATACCCTATAATTCCTATATATTTTATTGTATATTTTTCTATATATAAAGTCAATATAATACTTAAAACAAATAACTTTTTACATAATACTCAATTCTTTTGCTTGAAATTCGTTAGGATTTATTTTTTGGATATCTCTAATAAACTCTAATTCTCGGGTATGAATTCACATGTTCTAAGCGAACTTCAGACGAAAAGAATTTTGTATTGTTTTTTAGGTTCTCCTAAGTTATTTTAGATAAATCAAATGGTGTTTCCTGATAAACATAATAATTTAACCAATTTGCAAATAACAAATTTGCATGACTTTTCCATTTTACTTTAATATTATTACCAAGTATGTTTTCTTCATAATAATTTTTTGGTATATCAATATTTATATTCTTTTCTTTATCTCTTATATATTCATCCTGTAGTGTTTTTGAATCATATTCTGAATGTCCTGATACAAATATATGTTTTCCTCCCTTTGACTTAACAATATAGAGACCTGCTTCATCTGATTCTGAAAGTATTTCGAGCTCTTTTACACTTAAAACATCTTCTTTTCTAATTTGAGTATGCCTTGAATGAGGTGCAAAAAATTCATCATCAAATCCTCTTAAAAGTTTTATATTTCTTTTATTTATATTATGTTTATATACTCCAAACAATTTTTCTTTTAATGGATATTTTTTTATTCCATAGTGAAAATATAGTCCTGCTTGTGAACTCCAACATATATGAAATGTAGAAAATACATTATGATTACTCCATTCCATGATTTCGGTTAATTCCTTCCAATAATTGACCTCTTCAAATTCCAGATTTTCAACAGGTGCTCCTGTAATTATAAGTCCATCAAATTTATCATATTTAACTTTATCAAAAGTCTTATAAAAACTTGCCAAATGACTTCTTGATGTGTTTTTAGATAAATGCGATGCAGGATAAATAAATTCTACTTCAACCTGTAGAGGAGTATTACCAATTAATCTCAATAGTTGGGTTTCAGTAGTTATTTTAACTGGCATCAAATTTAGAATTAAAATCCTCAAAGGTCTTATATCCTGTTTATAAGCTCTTTTTTCATTCATAACAAAAATATTTTCTTTTTTTAAAATATCACTTGCAGGCAAACTATCTGGTATTTTTATTGGCATCTTATCACTCCTATTTAATGATTTATTTACTTTAAATATCAAAAATTAATTTATGACATAATCAAAAAAGTCAACTTTTTTTAAAATCTGTTAAAGCATCTGTATTTTTAGAAAAAAATCGTCTTATGAAATTTTTGATTCTGCCTAATTAAAATTATTTATACCCTACATTCATCTAAAATATTTATGAGAACCAAAATATAAAACATTGCAAATTCCTACTCAAAAATTAGATTTTATTTTAATGGAGATTTATTTTTTGGCTGTCGTTTAGGAACTTGACTTTTTTAATATATCTAAGTTTTTCTTTATAAAATCATTTCTTTGTATAGTACAAGCATATGATCTTAGAGCATCTTCTGGAGTATTCATAAGGTAATCCAAGAGTTTATCTACAGTTGTTTCAGCTACATGAACTCTTGTGTCCGCAGATGCATAATAAATTAAAATTGTTCCATCATCTTTTTTAACCATACCATTACAAAAAACTACATTTGATACATCTCCCACTCTTTCAATACCCTCAGGGCATATTAAATACCCTCCTGGGTTTTTTATTATTTTTGAAGGATCATCTAAATCTGATAATAAGCCATATAAAACATACCTTAACCCTGCTGCTGTATTTCTTACTCCATGTGCAATATGAATCCAACCCTTATCTGTTTTAATAGGTGCTGCACCTTGTCCATTTTTTGTTTCCTTTATAGTATGATACATTCTTACATCTATTATTTTTTCATCATCTATTATAGGATTTTCCATACTATCTGATAGTCCCCATCCTATTCCACCACATTTTCCAGCTTCTATAAAATCATCTGTGGGTCTTGTATAAAAAGCATATTTCTTATCAATAAACTCAGGATGCAATACTACATTTCGCTGTTGGGATGCCTTAGTTTTCAAGTCAGGTAGCCTTTCCCAATCTTTTAAATTTTTACTCCTTGCAATACCACAATAAGCAACTGCTGAAGACATATCTCCCTCTTTAGCATTTGGATCCTTAATCTCTCTACAAAATAGTCCATATATCCAACCATCTTCATGTCTTACAAGTCTCATATCATATATATTACCATCTTGTTCATCATTCTCAGGTATAATTATTGGATAATCCCAAAATCTAAAATTATCAATTCCATTTTCACTCTCTGCAACAGCAAAAAAAGATTTTCTGTCTGTGCCTTCAACTCTTACCATTAAACAAATTTTATTGTCAAATATTATAGCTCCTGGATTCAAAGCTGCGTTTACTCCTAGTCTTTCCATAAAGTAAGGATTTGTAATTTCATTTAAATCATACTTCCAAAAATATGGTGCATGATCCTTTGTTAAAACAGGATTTTTATACCTACTAAAAATACCATTCCCAACTTCTAAAACACTATTTTTTTTACAAATTAAATTTTCATATTCTTCAACTACTTTTAAATATCTTTTAGAAAACAAACTCAAATAACTCACTCCTTAAATAATAAATAATATGGATTTCATAAGACAATTTCTTTCTGAAAATACCAATAAATTAAGGGATTTTTAAAAAAAGTTGACTAGTTTATTTTTTTGATTCTGCCTAATATAATTGTATTTGTTCTATTTTTATTATTATAAAACAAAACTAACTGATTTACTTTATGTTTTTGATATAAAGTAAATTTAACTTTAAATAAATTCTAATTCTCAAACAACTTTTTTATAAAAATACCGTTGCTTTAAGGGATATCCAAAAATTAAACTCAAATTTTCGAGTATGAATTCGCATGATTTAAGCGAACTTCAGACGAAAAGAATTTGGTATTATTTTTTAGGCTCTCCTAAGGAATTTTTTTTAAAAAGTTAACTATTTTATTTTTTATTCTACTTAATTTGTAGTTTGATACCATTATTAAACTATGATATCATATATTGGTAACGTATTTAATGGATGTCGAAAAAAAACTTAATTCTCGAGTACAAATTCGCACAACTTAAATGAACTTCAGGCGAAAGGAATCTGGTATAAATAAGGAATAATCAAAAATTTCATAAAACAATTTTTTTCTGAAAATGCCGATGCTTTAACGGATTTTTAAAAAAAGTTGACTAGTTTATTTTTTGATTCTACTTAATACTGCATGGCTAGTTTAATGGAAAAACAATTTTTGGAACCAACCATGAATTTTTCTCTGAATCTAAAGATATGGTTCTTAAAATAAACTATAAATAGAAGCAGAAAATATATTTTAGTTGTATTCCGAAAAAAGATACTGGTTCAATTCCAGTTCCATGCTTAAAATAACTGAAAAAATCATAAGACTTCATACTCGAAAACTAGAGTTTATTTTTTGTATCCCTAAGAACTATTTATATAGTTTTATGTTAAAATAAATATAATTAATAACAATTTGATTAAGACAATTTTTTTCTGAAAATATCGATGGTTTAACGAATTTTCAAAAAAGTTAACTAGTTTATTTTTTGATTCTGCCTAATAGCAAAATCAAAGGTCAAATTGTTCTAAATAATGGAGGCGTTTTTTTTGGAAATGGCAAATATAGCAAAATTAGCAAAGAATTCTTCAATAGAATTATCAAATTTTGATAGTAACAAAAAAAATACTATTTTAGATAATATAGCTAAAGAAATTGAAAAAAATATTAATTTAATATTAAAAGTAAATTCAGAGGATATAGAACAAAGTAAAAAAGATGGTCTTTCAATGCCTCTTTTAAAAAGATTGAGTTTTAATGAAGAAAAAATAAAAACTGTAATTCAAGGAATAAAAAATTTAATTGAACTGGATGACCCTGTTGGTAAGACCAAGCTTTCAACTGAATTAGATAAGGGACTTGAATTGTATCAGGTAACATGCCCAATAGGTCTTATAGGTGTGATATTTGAATCAAGACCAGATGCTCTTGTTCAAATATCTACTTTATGTCTTAAAAGTGGAAATAGTGTCATATTAAAAGGTGGTAGAGAAGCAACTAAAACAAATAAACTTTTAACAGAAATAATTAAAAATGCTTCTATAAAATCTGGTGCACCTGAAAATTGGATATTTAATCTTGAGACAAGAGAAGATGTTCATAGTCTTTTAAAATTAGATAAGTACATAGATTTAATAATTCCAAGAGGTTCAAATGAATTTGTAAAATTTATTATGGATAATTCAAAAATACCTGTTTTAGGTCATGCTGACGGAATATGTCATTGCTACATTGATGAATTTGCAGATATAAATATGGCATTAGATATTACAGATGATTCAAAAACTCAATATGTAGCAGTATGTAATGCTTTAGAAACCCTTCTTGTAAATGAAAAAATAGCTAAAGACTTTTTACCAAAACTTAATGAAAAATTAACCAATAAAAATGTAAAATTAATAGGATGTGAAAAAACACAAAAAATAATTTCCTGTGAAAAAGCTTCTGATAATGATTGGTCTACAGAATATTTGGATTATATTTTATCCATAAAAATAATTTCAAATATTGATGAAGCAATAGAGCATATAAATAATTATGGTTCAGGTCATACTGATTCAATTGTTACCTCTGATAAATCAAGTGCATCAAGATTTATGAATTATGTTGATTCTGGAAATGTTTTTTGGAATTGCTCTACAAGATTTAGTGATGGTTTTGTTTACGGATTAGGAGCTGAAGTAGGAATCAGTACAAATAAAATACACTCAAGAGGTCCTGTAGGACTTGAAGGTCTTATAATATATAAGTATAAATTAATAGGTACTGGTCAAATAATTAAAGATTATTCCAATAAAAATTTTACTCATAAAAAATTAAATAAAACTATAGATTTTTAAAATAGTTATGTTTTTTTTTAATATTTATTACACAAAAAAGAGTGATTTTTACAAATCACTCTTTAATTAATCTAAAATAAAACATCAAAGTCAAACTATATGCATTTTGGTTAGGGAGATAAATATTATAATATTTCATAGTTATGGTTTTCAAGTTTCAATCTATCGTAATTTTTTTAATTTACCATCTTCATCTATTATAAATGTAGTTCATTTAATTCTATATTCCTTTATTTTTCATCTAAAATTGTAGCTAATAATATAAAATAAAAAATCTTCATTTTATTTAATATTTATACTTTCCCATCTAAATCAAGATTAATCATTTTTTTATTTAAATCTTTTTTATAGATATCAAAAAAATAGAATCTACTTCTTGAGAATGAATCTCTATGTTTCAAGCGAACTTTATGAGAAAAGAATTTTAATAAAACTACGTTTTTTTCTATATTTCTCCTTTATATGTATGTATAATTATATTTTTTTCTTAAAATATGTAAATATTATATGATATATCAAGATATCAATTAAAATACAACAATTTTCAATCAATTTGAATGTCATTAAATAGAATTAAGGCTTTACTTTTTACTATTTTTGACATATCATAATATATATAGCTATTTTGCTACTTTACATTAGTATTACTATTATTTTTCATTTATTTTTCATTTGTTTTACATTTGTTAGGAAATATAAAAACAATGTTATATTAATTATTGATCTATTTTAAGGAAAACTAAAAAATAAAACTTTATTATTCTCACTTAAAATAAGTATAGATAATACTCAAAACTTGAGAATAACAATTTATTTTTTAGGTATCCTAGGTTATTTTAATTTAAACCTTGGAAACTCTATTTTGAAAAGGAGTGATTTGATTTGAGAGTTTTATTTTTAAATCCACAAGGTAACTTTGATAAAAATCTAAGTTATCTAGGAAAGCACCCTGATTTTGGAGGCCAATTAGTTTATGTTATGGAATTAGCAAAAGCTATGGTAAGACAAGGTATAAAAGCAGATATTTTAACAAGACAAATAATAGATGATAATTGGATTGGATTTGATAAAGAAATAGAAACATTAATGGATGGACAACTAAGAATAATAAGAATTCCTTTTGGAGGAAGTAAGTTTTTAAGAAAAGAAGATCTGTGGCCTCATATTAATGAATTTGTCATTGGAATAAATA
The DNA here is from genome assembly GCA_039770155.1 of Clostridiales bacterium. Taxonomy (GTDB): domain Bacteria; phylum Bacillota; class Clostridia; order Acetivibrionales; family JBDMZA01; genus JBDMZA01. The sequence continues at coordinate 17,480 of JBDMZA010000542.1, read as the reverse complement.
ATTTTTACAATAATTCTAATGAATCTTTTGACTTTTTAACAGCTCATTATGCTGATGGTGGAATCTCAGCAGCTTTACTTTCTAAACTCACAGGCATACCTTATTCTTTCACTGCTCATTCATTAGGTGCTCAAAAATTAAAAACTTTAAATGTAAATGCAAACAATTTAAACTCTATGGATGTAAAATATAATCTTACAACTAGAATTATAGCAGAAAGAATTTCAATGCAGAACTCACTTTACAATATAACCAGTACCTATCAAGAAAGGTTTGAACAATATACACATAAACTGTACAGGGATATTTCTGATGTACATAATAAAAATAAATTCCATGTTATACCACCTGGTGTTAACATAGATAAATTCAACCTTAATCCTACTAAGAATGAAGCTATTATACTCAATAAAATTAAAAAATATATTGATAGAGATATTAAAAAATCAAGAAAAAACCTTCCATATATAATTGCAGCAAGTAGATTAGATGAAAAGAAAAATCATATGGGCTTAATAAATGCTTATATATCCAATAAAGAACTACAAAAAAAATCAAACCTTATGATACAAATGCAAGGAATTGAAAATGCTTTTAAAGACTATAGTTTTGTTAATGGTGAATCCAAAACTGTCATTCAAAATATCCTAGCAAGTATACGAGAAAATAATCTCAAGGGAAAAATTTGTTTAGTAAATTTAGAAACACAGGATTATTTGCCTGTTTGTTACAGATTTTTAGCTAATAGTCGTTCAATTTTTTGTTTACCTGCATATCATGAGCCTTTTGGTATTGCGCCACTAGAAGCAATGTCATGTGGATTACCTGTTGTAGTAACAAATGTAGGAGGTCCAACAGAGGTTTTGGAAGAAAACACCAAAAAATATGGTTTATTGGTTAATCCAACAGATCCTATTGATATCAGCAATAAAATATTAGAATTAATTTCAAGTGATATTGTTTGGTCATTTTATAGAAAACAAGGTTTAAAAAGAGTAAATGAAAGATATACATGGGATATGGCTGCAAAAAAACAAATATCAATTATAGAAGGAAAACTTAAGGATAAAAACATCATAGAACAAAAATTAAAATCCATTCCAACATATTTCTATTCAGGTGATAAAAAATATAAATTATCTGTTGAAAATCTAGAAGCTTTGTACCTTTATGATTCAAATCAGTTAAAGTTTTCTCAATAAATATAATTTTATAAATAAATCCCCTTAAAAACATTATTTAAAGGGATTTGTTTATTTAAGAATTAATTTTTTGTTTATTTCTTAGGTTTTTCTAAGAAAATTCAACTCTATAATCTTTATCAATTACAAAATCTGCCAAATTTATATGACCGCTTATAATTTTATGTTCCAATTTTAGTACATCCTCTATAAAAGGATCTCCAACTTCATTTCCCCTATTTCTCTTTTCTCGTGCTTCCATAGTTTCAAGACGATTTCTAGCAATAAACACTTTATTATGAACATTTCTAAGTAGACTTGTGTATGTTCCTTCTGCAATCACAACTTTTATATCATCAGTTGAAATCTTTTCACTTTCAACACAATCCTTATCATAATCTACTAAAGGTTTCTCAAGCTCACTCGCACCTTTTAGTATTGATAAAACATGGCTGTTTAGTAAATTTAAATTAACTTCATTTGTACCTACCCAAGCAAATTCTTCTCTTCTTTTGGAGTCATTAGTTTTTGGTGGAAGAATAAAATAGTCATCTTGCCCTAAAACTACACATTTGATACCTTCTTCTTCTAATAATTGCTTTAATGCATTAGCTGTTTCTGATTTACCACTACCTGATTCTCCTGCTACTGTAATAGCATATTTTTCAGAATCCTCAATATCATTTAAAACTTTATCAATTATTTTTCTTGCAGCATCATAATGATGTTGTTCAATTAAAATTTTATCACCTTTCACTTAAAACTCCTCCTTTAATTAGTTAAAATTACAGAATTTATTAATTTTAAGAATAGTTCTTCCTATTGGAATATATATATTATACAATATTTTTATATGCAATTTGCATTTTTTTATACTTTTAAGTAAAATTTATTTTTATTTTGCTATTTTTTATATTTTTTATATAATTATTACTATATTTACTTTATTTGTTTCTTCACTTGAATTATAGCATAAAACATTTTCTCTAACAAGTAATAATTAATTTTTAAGAGTTTTTTTGAAATGTTTTATATACATAGTAGATGGGTATCATATCTAGTGGTATAAAATAATAGGTAGCTTAAAAATATATCTAATTATACCCGTTATTCTTTTCGTCTGAAGTTCGCTTAAATCACGCGAATTCGTACTCGAGAATTAGAGTTTATTTTTTGGATATACCTAAATTGACAGGAGTGAATATTTTGAAGAAAAATGATAAATTGAAAATATCAGGAATGACATGTGCCTCATGCTCTTCGAGGATTGAAAGAAAATTAAATAAAATAGATTCCGTAATGGAAGCTAATGTAAATTTAGCTATGGAAAGTGCAAATATTTATTATGATGAAAATAAAATTAATATTAATGATTTAATATCAGAAATAGAAAAATTAGGCTTTCAAGCAGAAAAATTAAAGAAAAAAAGTTTAAATGATAACCAAAGAAAAGATGAACTTAAAAATCTTAAAACTCTTTTAATTATTTCTTCCTTTTTATCATTTCCTCTTGTTTTATCAATGCTTCTGATGTTATTTAATAAAGAATTTTGGTATTTTACTAGCCCATATTTTCAACTTATACTTACAACACCTATTCAATTTGGTATTGGATTTAGATTTTATAAAAATGCATATCATGTATTAAAATCAGGTAGCAGTAATATGGATGTACTTATTTCTCTTGGTACTACATCTGCTTACCTATTTAGTGTCTATAATTTGTTTTTTGCAAAAGGAAGTCATGAAGAAATTTATTTTGAATCCGCTGCAATTATTATAACACTTATACTATTAGGAAAATACTTAGAAGCTATAGCAAAAAATAAAACCTCCGATGCAATTAGAAAGCTCATGGAATTAAAAGCAAAAACAGCAATAGTTTTACAAAATGGTCTCGAAATTGAAATACCCATTGAAAAAGTTTTAGTAGGTGACACAGTCATTGTAAAACCTGGACAAACAATTCCTGTTGATGGAATTGTTCTTAATGGAAATTCAACAGTAGATGAATCGATGATAACAGGAGAAAGTGTTCCTGTTGAAAAAAAAGAATCTGATGAAGTTATAGGTGCAACAATTAATAAATTTGGTACCTTTCAAATAACAGCAAAAAAGATTGGTAAGGATACTGTTTTATCTCAAATAATAAAAATGGTTGAAGAAGCACAAGGTTCAAAAGCACCTATTCAAAAACTCGCTGATAGAGTTGCTGGTATTTTTGTCCCTGTTGTAGTAATTATAGCAATTATTACTTTTACACTATGGTATATAATTTCAAAAGATTTAAATAATGCTGTAGTAAATATGGTATCAGTATTGGTAATTGCTTGTCCATGTGCTCTTGGACTAGCAACACCCACAGCAATAATGGTAGGAACAGGTAAAGGAGCTGAAAATGGTATCTTAATTAAGGGTGGAGAGCATTTGGAAAAGGTATTTATGTTAGATACAATAGTTTTTGATAAAACAGGTACAATAACAAAAGGGGAACCTGAAGTAGTTGAAATAATTCCATTTGATAATATGTCCGAAACAGATATTTTAACTTATACAGCAAGTATAGAAAAATACTCTGAGCATCCTATAGGTTCTGCCATATATAAAAAAGGAAAACAACTAAATAAAGACTTATATACTATTGATAATTTTAGTGCAATTCCCGGCAAAGGCATTAGTGGAAATATCAGTAATAAAAATATTTTTGTGGGAACAAAAAATTTATTGAAAGAAGAAGGAATTAATATTAAAGAACATGAAAATCTAATTCACAAATTAGAAAAAGAAGGTAAAACAGTGATTTTTATGGCTCTTGATAATTCTCTAAAAGGTATTATAACAGTTGCTGATACGGTTAAAGAAAGTTCAAAAAATGGAATTTGTAAATTGAAGGATATGGGGATAGATATATATATGCTTACAGGAGATAATAAAAATACTGCACAGTTTATTGGCAAGCAAGTCGGAATTGATAATATTATCGCTGAGGTTCTTCCTGAAAATAAAAAAGATGTAATTGAAAAACTAAAAAAAGAAGGTAAAATTGTTGGAATGGTTGGCGATGGAATAAATGATGCACCTGCTCTAACTATAGCAGATATTGGAATTAGTATTGGCACTGGAACAGATATAGCAATAGAAGCATCTGATATTACTCTTATCAAGGGAGACCTAAAAGGTGTTGCCGATTCAATTTTTCTTTCAAAAAAAACAATGAAGAAGATAAAACAAAACTTATTTTGGGCTTTTATTTATAATACAGTTGGTATTCCTTTTGCAGCATTTGGATTTTTAAGCCCTATAATTGCAGGTAGTGCAATGGCGTTTAGTTCTGTTTCTGTGGTAACAAATTCTTTAAGTTTGAAAAAAATAAAATTATAAATTGTTATAAGGCAGAATCAAAAAATAAACTAGTCAACTTTTAAAAAAATCCGTTAAAGCATCAGTATTTTCAGAAAAAAGTTGTCTTATGAAATTTTGATTCTGCCTTATCAGAAACATAAAAAAAATCAAATATTTATTTTTCAAATTCACAAAATGATAAAATCATCTAAATACTTAGGGATAACCAAAAAATAAACTAAACTCTAATTCTCGAGTATGAATTCGCGCGATTTAAGCGAACTTCAGACGAAAAGAATTCGGTATTATTTTTTAGGCTCTCCTTAATATCCCATTACTTTAAGATCATAAATCACTAAGTATTTATCATTAGATTCTTCCATTTTTAAATGTATAAATCTTGAATTAATCTTACTAAATGAAATGTACTGTACTCCTCTACTTCCATTGTAAGTACCTATAGCTTTAAGATCATCATTATCAATCCTATATAATGAAAAAGTTTTTGGATAGTTTGTATCACTCCACTTAACTTCAATACTAGAAATATTCTTTTCTTTTCCAATATCAATTTCAATCCAATTATTATTTTTTGGAAAAGTCGCCCAAGAGCTTGATAAATCTGAATCAACAGCATACTTTGGATCGTAACCTAAAATAGATCCTGATGTATACACTTTTTTATTTAAAGCTAGGTTTTGTAAAGTTTCAGGTGTTGAAGTACTAGGAGGTGATGTTGTAGAAGGATTTATAGTACTCGTATTATTTTCAGGCGAATTGCTTTCTTTCTTTTCATAAGTCTTTATAGGATTTTCTGTTTCAATTTTAGATTTCTCTAATTCTGTTTTAGTACTCTTTTTAGTACTTTTAATTGTATTTTCCGTTTTTTCAGGTGAAGAAGTTGCTTCTTCTCCAACATCATCTATATGAAAAGCATTTTCAGAAAATACGTAATCACCTTCATCTCCAAAATCAAACATTTTATTTAACTTAATTATTGCTAAATCTGATTCATTAATACTATCTTTAACATATGTACTATTTTTATAAATCAAATATTTTCCAATAGGTAAATTATTTGATTTAGCATATGTATACTCAGAATATAAACCTTTCGAAATAATAAGTTTATTTCCTTTATTAGAGTTATTTTTAGCCCACTTATTAATATTATTTAATTCATTATTAATTAATTTTAACTGATTTTTACTATTCTCATTAAATTGAACAAATGATATTGCAATAACATTACTTGTATCTTTGTCATTTTTAATTACTTCTTGAATAACATTAGAAATTTTAGAATCTAAAAATTTATCCACAGTCTTATATTTCCCATTTTCATATATTGATGAATCATATAATTTTAATTCTTCATCTAATTTTAATTGATAACTTTCACTTCCATCTATGAAGAAATACACACTATTATCAGGTTTTACAAGTTTACTATAATTCATAACCCCATATATTAAACCTATGTTTAAAAATAACGTAAATATGACTGCAAATAAAATAAGAGCTCTAAATTTAAAAATATCTTTTTTTCCAAAAATTATATTATCATTTAGTTTCATGCCCTTTTTTCTTAAGACTCTTGAATATTTAAAATCGTAGGTCATTACAATAGCATAAAATAATTTTATTCTTGTAATTATACCGCTCCTATTCAAAATTAACCACCCTCTTAATAAAATAAAAATAAATTAATATTCAACAAAATACAAATTTTTATATGTATATATTTAAATTTTTTACATCGTATCATATTTCCATAAAAAATACTATTGTAAAAAAATTACCTCTAAAATTTATTTAGAGGCTTTATTTTACTCGGAATAGCTAATAATCTCGACATCTTCATATTTAATATTATTCAAAATTAAGTACTCTTTTAATTCTCCTATGTCGTACCACTCCATTATAACATTTGAAATTCTAATAATTGCCATTCAACCGCATCCCTTATAACCAACTTTTTTATTTATTTTAACTATAATCTATATCGACAAAAATATGATATTAATTTAGTTTTTTTGTAAAATAAATTAATTTAATTCTTGAATATGGAGCTGAATAAAACTCGATATTATTTATTAGGTTCTCCTAAAAGTTTTTCAACTCTCATTTCTAACTCTTGTAATTGTATAGGTTTAATTACAAAAGCATCAACACCATAACTAACACATTTTACTACTACATCTTTACTACTATATGATGTAATAACAATAATTTTTATATTTCTGGTTTCATTATTATTTTTTAGAATCTGACATATTTCAAATCCATCAATTCCAGGTAACATAAGATCAAGTATTAATAAATCTGGTTTCTGAGCTTGACACATTAATAATCCTGTACTCCCATTCGTAGAAGTTAAAACATCATAGTCAAGTTCTTCTAAGCAATTTTTTATAAGACTTATAATATTTCTAGAATCTTCAATGATTAAAATATTAGCTCTTTTTTGTATCTTTGAACTGCCTTTTATTATCTCATAAGGCTTTTGAATAATTATTTTATTGCCTCCAAATTTTTTTGCTTTACTCATTGCTTCTTCAGCTCTTGCAATTAATCCATAGTGATTCTCACTAAAATTTTCAATATATGAAATACCTGCTGAGAAACTAATTTTTACATTGTATAATTCTGCCTTATCAAACTTAAATTCTAAAAGCTTCTTTCTCAAAATATCTAATGTTAAAAATACTTCCTTGCTTTTTGAATTAGGAAATAATAATATAAATCTATCAGCATAAATTCTATATATTTGATCTGTAGGTGTTAAATTATTTTTAAGAAAAATATAAAAAGATTTTAAAACAAAATTGCCTATATCATAATTATAATCATTATTAACTGCTCTAAATTTATCTATATTCACAACCGCTACAACAAAACTTTCAGATTTTTTTGCTAATAATTTTTTAGCAACAATAAAGTTTTCATAAAATAATTCTTTTAAAAAAGCTCCTGTCAACCTATCTTTATAAGCAATATTCTTTATATTTTTTCTATTTAAAATTGTTCTTTTTACTCTAAGTAAAAGTTCTTCCATTTCAAAAGGTTTTAATAAATAATCCTCAGCTCCTAAACTAAATACTTTTTTCTTTATACCTATTTTTTCTTCAGAAGATATAAAAATAACAGGAATATTAATACCTGAACTTTTTATCTTTTCCAATAAAAAAATGCCATCAAAATCTGGCATATTTATATCCATTATTATTAGATCTATTTTCTTTATCCTGATTATCTCAAAAAGATCTTTTGATTCTGAAGTAACTACAACATTAAATCCTACTTCTCTTAAATATTTATCAATCAGATTTAATATGGATACATCATCATCTACAACTAAAATCAACCCACTTCCCAGTGAAAAAATATACTCATCTTTAAATTCAATTTCACTAGATATTGAAACTGAATTACTTTCTTCTTCAAATTCTTCAATTTCATAATCATTAACCTTATTAAACTCTTTATTTAACTCATGATAAACTTTTGAAAATCCCTCTAAAACTTTAGAATAAAATTTATGAGTAATTTCTGTTAATTGGTTTGTTTCATCAATTAATTTCTCTGTTTCTATACTAATATCTGCTAAATCATTAAATCCAAAAGTTGCTGCTGATCCTCTTACTGAATGAAAAAAACGTTTTACTTCATTTTTTATTTTTAAACTATGATTTATTCTCATCTTTAAAAAAAGAAAAATTACATCATTTAATTTTTCTCTTGTCTCTGCTAAAAATATTCTTCTACTTTCCTCTTTTATTTGATTTAAACGATTATTTTTTTCCATCTATATTTACCTCTATATATTTCTCTTCAAAATTTTAGAGAATTTTTCATGTTCTTGCTAAAGGTATTGAAAAATAAAATTTACTTCCTGAACCTATTTTTGATTCAACCCAAATAATTCCTCCATGAGCACTTACAATCTCCTTGCAAATCGCTAAACCTAAACCTGTTCCTTGAATTTTGACATTTTTTTCTTGCTCTACCCTATAAAATTTATTAAATATTTTATCAATATATTCTTCATTAATTCCAAATCCAAAATCTTCAACACAAAAATTAATAACATCTCCAATTCTTTCAACTTTTATATAAATAGACTCAGCTTCAGGAGAGTACTTAATACCATTCGAGACTAGATTTGTTAATATTTGCAATATTTTATTATAATCTGCAAATATTTTAACATTTTCTTTTATATCTATAAAAATTTTATGTTTTCTTGTTTCAAATATTCTCAATAAATTTTCTATTATATCTTTCACATAAAATTCAACCATATTAAAAACTAATTTACCATTTTCAAGCCTTTGAATATCTAAAAAATCATTAATCAAATCCATCAATCTTATAGATTCTTTATTTATTGTATTTAAATAACTTTTCATTTTATCCTTTGATAAATCTCTCTTTAACATCAATTCAGAAAATCCCAATATGCTTCCAAGTGGTGTTCTTATCTCATGGCTAATGGTATTTACTATTTCCGATTTCATTATATCAATTTCTTTTTGTTTGGTTATATCATTTCCTGAACTAAGTACACCTATTATTTTGCCAAAATCATCATATAATAAAAGATTTCTCCATGCTATTATTCTTTCTTCTCCATTTTTAGTTACAATTTCATTTTCTAAATATTCATCTTCCTTTTTTTGTTTAATAATATTTGAATATATCTCTTTTAATTTTTCTCTTTTTCTATATGGAACTGATGTATCAAACCAATTCTTATTAATAATTTCTTCCCTCTTATATCCTAAAACTTCACAACCACTTTTATTAATAAGAGTAATATTCCCTCTATTATCTAATGCTACAATAATTACTCCTGCAATATTTAAATATTTCTGAGCTTTATCTTTTTCTTTTCTTAATTTTTTTTGATTTTCTAATAATTCTAAATTAATTTTACTTAATATCTTTGCTTGATTTTTTAATTGTATCTTGTTTTCTTCTATTTTATTTATATCAATGCCAGTAATTGCATATGCATTAGTTTTAGACTCCTCATTTAGAATTGCTGTTATAGACCATGAAACAATTTTATTTGTATTTGACTTAGTCTTCCAATAATTTATTAAATTATTTTTTTGAAAAAAAATACCTTCATCAATAGTCTTATTTGAATTTGAAAATTCTTGAATTAACAAATCCCATACATTTTTACCTTTTAGCTCTGATAATGTAAATTCTGTTAATTGTTCGCATGCTCTGTTTAAATTAATTATATTAAAATTTGTATCTATTACTACTACTAATAGAGCAGTCTTATCAAAAATTGTTGATATAAAATCACGCTCATTTTTAAGAAGTTCCTCAGCAAGTTTTCTTTTCATAACCTCATCTTCAAGCGATGCTACTAAATCTTTTTTTTCTGTATTCATAATAATTAAATTATTCACTTTATCTACTAAATCTTTAATTTCATCACTAAAAAAGTCAATTTTTTCATATTCTAATTTTACTTTTTTACCATCCTTTATACATTCTTCTATTTTATTATTTAATTCTTTTAGATATTTTTTTTCTTTTTGTAATTTATTATCTAAAATAATTTCATTTGCCATTTTATTGTGCCCCTTTTTATGAATTTACAATTTTCTCAATTAAATCCAAAAGTTCAATAGGACTAAATGGTTTCGTAAGATAATGATCAACTCCTAATTTCATTCCCTTTTCTATATCTGATTTCTGTGATTTTGCCGTTAGTATAACAATTTTCGGCTTGTATTCACGATCTTTTAATATTCCTGCGAGTTCATATCCTGTTAATTTAGGCATCATAATATCTAAAAGAATTAAATCAGGTTTATATTTATCAACCATTTTTAATGCTTCTTCCCCATCTTCTGCTTCATAAATATCAAATTTTTCATCTATTTTTAATGTTTCTGTTATTAAATATCTTAAAGATTCTTCATCATCTGCTACAAGAATTCTATACATATAATATCTCCTTTTAACATCCAATATTTTAAATACAAAGAAACTGATAAAAATCATAGTCGGTATTATTTTTTAGATTCTCTACAAAGTAATTATTCTTGATTATAAAAAGGAAAATCCTATTTAAATACTCTTTAGATTCTCCTTAATATATATATCGTCAAAATTATAAAATTTTTTATTTATTATATTTTTTTATTTCAGAAAAAAATTATCTTAGGAGAACCTAAAAAATAATGCCGAATTCATACTCAAGAATTAGGGTTTATTTTTTGGATATCCCTTAGGAATAGATATCCTATGCAATTCTTGATTATGCCTTATCAATTTTTAATTGCTCATGATATTCCAAACTGTCTTCATCTTTCAAATAATATCCTATAGCTGGTATATTATGTGTCCTATAATATTTAACATCTTTTAAATAAACTTCATCAAGAAATTTTATATAAAGTAATTCACTTCCCTTTTTAGATTTTATAACCTGTACTCCTTGTGAATCTCTTGTAGTTTTAGAATTTATTGAAGAGGTATTAAAAACCAAAACCTTTTTAATTGTACTATAAGCAACCAAATCAATATCTTCTTTTATGAAAATAATTTTTACTATTTCTGAACTTACCGAATATGCTTTTGTCAATTTTTTCCTGTTAGTTTTTGTTATATATGCTGATAATTTTATTTTAGCAACTTTACCATTTTTAAAACAAAATATCATATCCCCTTCATAATCAACAGTTGCTATCATATATAAAATTGTTTCATCCTCATTCAACCTTAAAATATTAGGTAAATATTCTCCTAAACTACTTGCTTTACAATCCTCAATTTCAAATATCTTTAATTTATAAACATTACCTTTATTTGAAAAACATAATATTTCTGCTTTATTTTTTATTTCAATTTCTTGTATAATTTTATCATCATCTTTTAATTTCTGTTCAGGATTCATCCTAAGTGATGTCATTGGTATCTTTTTTAAATAATTATGCTCAGTAAAAAATAATTTTAATTTATAATCATCAATAAAATGTTCTTGTGTTATCTCTTCAATATTTTCTTCTTTTATAATTTTAGTTAATCTATCTTTTCCATATTTTTTCATGATTTCTCTTAACTGTTTAGTTATAATTCTCTTAATCTTTTTTTCACTTTCTAAAATTTCAGAAAATTCCTTTATTTCATTATTCAGATTATCTTTTTCTTTTACTCTATTTAAAATATATTCTTTATTTAAATTTCTAAGTTTAATCTCTGCAATATACTCTGCTTGAATCTCATCAATTTCAAATCCATTAATAAGATTAATCATTACCATAGACTCTTGTTCTGTTTCTCTAATTATTTTTATTGCTTTATCTATATCTAAAAGAATTTTTTCTAATCCAACTAATAAATGTAATTTATCAGATTTTTTCTTAATATCAAATACTAACTGCCTTTTTATACATTCAATTCTAAATTTTGTCCACTCATAAAGAATTTCTTTAACACCCAAAACTTTAGGTGATCCATCAATAAGCATATTAAAATTAGTACTAAAATTATCTTCCAATGGTGTTAATTTATACAATCTATTCATTAAATTTTCAGCATCAACATTTCTTTTTAAGTCTAAAGCTATTTTCAAACCACCTAAATCAGTTTCATCTCTAACATCTGAAACATCTCTAATTTTACCTTTTTTAACCAATTCTATAATTGAATCAATTATTGCTTCAATTGTTGTTGTATATGGAATTTCTTTAATTTCAATACAATTTTTTACATTGTCATAATTATATATTGCTCTAAGTTTAAAACTACCTCTTCCAGTACTATAAATTCTATTTATTTCATTTTTATTATAAATTAATTCTCCCCCTGTAGAAAAATCAGGAGATTTTAAATAATCTATTAAGTTTAAATTATCATTTTTTAAATACTCTATTGTAGTTTCGCAAACCTCTTTTAAATTAAAACTACATATATTACTTGCCATACCTACTGCAATACCCTGATTTGGACATACTAATATGTTTGGAAATTTTGTTGGTAATAAAATAGGCTCTTTTAATGTACCATCATAATTATTAACAAAATCAACTGTATTTTTATCCAAATCAAAAAATAGTTCATTACATATTTTACTCAACTTCACTTCAGTATATCTAGGTGCCGCAAATCTCATATCTTTTGAAAAATGTTTTCCAAAATTACCTTTTGATTCTATAAGAGCATGTAAAAGCGCTTCATTTCCTCTTGTAAGCCTTACAAGTGTTTCATATATTGCCATATCACCATGAGGATTCAACTTCATAGTTTGTCCAACTACATTAGCAGATTTTGTCTTATTCCCATTTAGCAATCCCATCTTATACATTGTATATAATAACTTTCTATGAGAAGGTTTTAATCCATCTATTTCAGGTATTGCCCTAGATACAATTACACTCATAGCATAAGGCATAAAATTTTGCTCCAAAGTATCAACTATTTTTTGCTCAATACTGTTTACTGCCATAAAATTCCTCCAATAAATAATGTTCTACAGATATTATCTTTTAGTTTTCCTAAACTACCTCTACTTTATCAATATATTTATGTCCATTTTCGCTAATATAATTTTTTCTTCCCTGTAAATTATCACCTAAAAATAAATCGAAATACTCTTCTGTTATTTTTATATCATTTGGTATAACTTTTATTAATCTTCTCGTTTTTGGATTCATAGTTGTTTTCCAAAGCATATCAGGTTCATTTTCTCCTAAACCTTTTGATCTTTGAATCGTATATTTACTTGTTAATTTAGAAACAATTTTGTTTTTTTCATTTTCTGAATATGCAAAATAAGTCTTTTTCTTAGCATTTATTTCATACAAAGGTGATTCTGCAATATAAACTTTACCCAAATAAACAAGAGTAGGCACAAGTCTATATAACATAGCCAAAATTAGTGTTCTAATTTGAAATCCATCTACATCAGCATCAGTACAAATAATTATTTTATCCCACTTTAGGTTATTCAACTCAAAAGTATGAAGATCTTTATTGTGTTTTGATTTAATCTCTACTCCACAGCCCAGAACTCTCAATATATCAACTACAATATCATTTTTAAATATATTCTCATATACAGCCTTTAAACAATTTAAAATTTTACCTCTCACAGGAATTATTGCTTGGAATTCTGCATCTCTTCCTAGTTTACATGCCCCAAGAGCAGAGTCTCCTTCAACTATATAAATCTCTCTACTGCTTATATCTTTAGTCCTACAATCTACAAATTTCTTTACTCTATTTGAAATATCAACAGAATTTCCTAGTTTCTTTTTTACATTTATCCTTGTTTTTTCTGCTGATTCTCTACTTCTTTTGTTTATTAATATTTGATTGACTATCTTTTCACTTTCATCTTTGTTTTCAATAAAATAAACTTCTAATTTATGTTTTAAAAATGAAGTTATTGCCTCTTGAATAAACTTGTTTGTAATTGATTTTTTTGTTTGGTTTTCATAACTTGTTACAGTTGAAAATGAATTTAGAATAATTATTAAGCTATCTTGAATATCAGTAAACGTTATTTTAGATTCATCCTTATTATATTTATTTCTTTGTTTTAAACATCTATCTATTTCATAAACAAAAGCATTTTTCACTGCTCTGTCAGGTGATCCTCCATATTCTAAAAAGCTTGAATTATGATAATATTCAATTAAATTAATTTCATTATTAAAACAAAATGAAACTTGAGCTTTTAACTTATATTCCACTTTATCTTCTCTGTCTTTGCCCTTTGTAGAAAATTCCAAATATTGAATATCTGTAAAATTTTTATCTTTATTTATTTCTTTTAAATAATCAACTATTCCTTCTTCATAACAAAATTCAAAAGTTTCATCTGACTTTTCATCATAAAAAATAAATTTTAAACCAGCATTTACAACAGCTTGTTTTTTTAACATAGTTATAAAATAATCTTTTGGAATTTCAATATCTGTAAAAACATCTAAGTCTGGTTTCCATTTTATAACAGATCCTGTGCTTTCATACTTGTTTTTTGACTTCTCTAATCCTTCAATATTTGAACCTTTTTCAAAGTGCAAATTATATTTATATCCATCTCTAAAAACTTCTACATCCATGTACTCAGAACTATACTGTGTAGCACAACTCCCTAAACCATTTAGCCCTAAACTAAATTCATAATTCTCTCCAGAGTTATTCTCATATTTACCTCCAGCATATAATTCACAAAAAACAAGTTCCCAATTATATTTTTTTTCTTTTTCATTATATTCTACTGGTATACCTCTTCCATTATCTTTAACCATTATTGAATCATCTAAAAATCTACTTACTTCAATAGTCCTCCCAAAGCCTTCTCTTGCTTCATCAATAGCATTTGAAACTATTTCAAAAACAGAATGTTGACAACCTTCTATACCATCTGATCCAAAAATAACTCCAGGTCTCAACCTTACTCTATCAGCTCCTTTTAAAGAGGAAATACTTTGATTATCATATTTTCTTGTACTCACATTTTGTATCATCTTTTCACCTTCTTAAAATATTTAAATAATTCCTTTTAGAGCTTATTTCACTTAATAATATTATTAACCAAACTTATGTTCGTGTCAAGTTCTTAAAAAATTAGAATCATTTATTTCCTATATCATTTTTTTATATTCTGATTATGCCAAATGGTATTTAAAAATAAATTATCCTTTTTCAATCTAAATTCTTGATATCAGATAATAGAAATATTACTTTTTAAGCTTTCATAAAGTAAATAGATTGGAAATATTTATAACAAAATAAAAATTACAAATTAATCTAAAATATAAAATTAATTAGAAAATTCTAAAAAATAACATCGTATTTTTTTAATGTAGATTTATTTTTTATATATTCTTTAATCAATTGCTCTTTCTCCCATTTCTCCTGTTCTTACTCTATAAACATTCTCTATCTCACAAACAATAATTTTGCCATCACCTATTTTTCCAGTTCCTAATGTTTTAATAATAACATCAATCAACTCATCTAACCAGTGATCTTTTATTATTAATTCAATTTTTATTTTTTTTACATAATCATTATTATATTCAATTCCTCTTAAAAGTTTTGCTTCACCTTTTTGTATTCCACAGCCTAAAGCATTAGTTACAGTTACTCCATAGAATTGATGCTTATTTAATTCATCTAATAAGTCATATAATTTTTCATGTCTTATTATTGCTTCAACTCTTTTCATAAAGTCACCTCTTTAGATTAAAATCATTCCATTCTTCTACAATGCAACCTAAGGCAAAATCCAAAAATAAACCAATCAACTATTCTTGAAAATTCGTTAAAGCATCGATATTTTCAAAAAAAAATGTCTTATGAAGTTTTTGATTATGCCTAACTCATATTAATTCTTAGTCGAAAAAAATGCAATATTATTTTTTAAATTCTTCTTACTTTTTTTCTTTACTCCTAATCCATTGCATTAAAAAATTATATAATATATAATTCTACTTTGTAAAGTAATTTGAAACACTCAATCTAAAATTAATCTTAGGAATATCCAAAAATAAATTGAACTCTCAACTAATAAATCACATTTTTCAGGTGATTATCAGATGAGTGTAGTGTAATATTATTTTTTGGTTTTTCCTATTTAAATATAGAAAGGACAGAAAAAAATGAAACTTGGAATTGTCGGTTTACCCAATGTGGGTAAAAGCACATTATTTAATGCAATCACAAAAGCAGGTGCAGAATGTGCAAATTATCCATTTTGCACTATTGAACCAAATGTTGGTGTTGTTCATGTTCCAGATAATAGATTAAATATTTTGGCAAAAATATATTCACCAGAAAAAATCACTCCAACAACCATAGAATTTACTGATATTGCTGGATTAGTTAAGGGAGCAAGTAAAGGAGAAGGTCTTGGAAATAAATTTTTATCCCATATACGTCAAGTAGATGCTATAGTTCATGTTGTAAGATGTTTTGAAGATGAAAATATAACACATGTTGATGGATCAATTAGTCCTGTTAGAGACATATCTGTAATAGATACTGAACTTATGCTGTCAGATCTTGAAAGCATTGAAAAAAGAATAGATAAAACCAAAAAAACTTTGAAATCTGGAGATAAAAAATTTCAAATACAACTAAATATTTTAGAAAAGATAAAATCTAATCTTGATAATGGAATTTGTATAAGAAATATGGATTTTAATGATGATGAAATGGAATATGTAAAAGAATTATTTATGCTAACTTCTAAACCAGTAATCTATGTAGCAAATATATCTGAATCAGAAATATCTTCAATTTCTGAAAATAAATTAATTAAAGAATTAGAAAAGTTTGCAAATGGTGAAAATTCAGAAAGTCTTGTAGTTTGTGCAAAAATAGAAGAAGAAATTGCCCAATTAAATGATGATGAAAAAGTCGAATTCTTACAAGAATTAAACTTAAATGAATCAGGTCTTGACAGATTAATTAAAAGTTGTTACAAACTTCTTGGTTTAATAAGTTTTTTAACTGCTGGTCCAAAAGAAGTACGTGCATGGACAATAGTAAATGGTCTCAAAGCTCCTCAAGCAGCTGGAAAAATTCATACAGATTTTGAAAAAGGTTTTATCAAAGCAGAGATAGTTTCTTATGATGATTTAATAAAGTCAAATACTTATTCTACTGCTAAAGACAATGGTCTCGTTAGACTCGAAGGTAAAGAATACATTGTAAAAGATGGTGATATTATCTTATTTAGATTTAATGTCTAAATTATTTAGGAAAACCTAAATAATAATATCCTATGAATTCATACTAGATGATTAGAATTTATTTTTTGGATATCCCTTACTAAAAAAAATATAACTTTCATTAAAGATTACTGCACCTACTATTGGTGCAGTATTAATATATTAATACATAATATATTAATAGTTTTCATGAAAAATTATGTACTAATAATATACAATAGGAAATCCTAAAAATAAATCT